>JAZNVO010000235.1:0-3542 GCA_045592885.1 Alphaproteobacteria bacterium | reverse complement strand
CCTTGACAAGAAAATTTTATTTACTATACTGAAGGTGAAAATTCGGTTTTAATAACACGGATTTTTGTTACTTTTACCCAAAAACGTTTATCATTTCCTGATAGGCGTTTTTTTTATGATTTTCTTTATTTCTTGATTTTTTGATTTTTTTTTGATATGATACGTCAAAATTAAAAGGAAAGAAAATGACAGACTTATCACATATCAGAAATTTTTCAATTGTGGCTCATATTGATCACGGCAAATCAACGTTGGCTGACAGACTTATTCAAAAATGCGGTGCGGTGACGGATCGTGAAATGAAAGAACAGCTTTTGGACAATATGGATATTGAACGGGAACGTGGTATCACGATTAAAGCGCAAACCGTTCGTTTGAATTATAAAGCTCAAGATGGAAAAGAATATATATTAAATCTGATTGATACACCGGGTCATGTGGACTTTGGATATGAAGTTAGCCGATCATTAGCCGCTTGTGAAGGGTCTTTATTGGTTGTTGATGCTTCTCAAGGAGTTGAAGCACAAACACTTGCAAATGTTTATAAAGCGTTAGATGCCAATCATGAGATTATGCCGATTATTAACAAAATTGATTTACCGGCTGCTGAACCGGATAGGGTTAAAGCTCAAATTGAAGACGTTATCGGTATTGATGCTTCCGAAGCACCGCTTATTTCTGCGAAAACAGGCATTGGTATTGATGAAGTTCTTGAAACAATTGTGACAAAATTGCCGGCGCCGACTGGAGATGCTGAAGCGCCATTAAAAGCAATGCTTGTTGATTCTTGGTATGATTCATATTTGGGAATTATCGTTTTGGTTCGGGTGATTGACGGAACACTTAAAAAAGGCATGAATATCAAAATGATGGCAACGAATGCTTCCTATAAAGTGGAACGTTTGGGTCATTTTATGCCTAAAATGCAAGATACAACAGAACTTAAAACAGGTGAACTCGGATTTATTATTTGCGGTATCAAATCAATTGGTGAAACACGTGTCGGGGATACGATTACTGATGAAAAAAATCCAACAAATCAAGCTCTCCCCGGTTTTAAACCGAGTTTGAGTGTTGTTTTTTGTTCATTGTTCCCTGTTGATATGAGTGATTATGAAAACTTGAAAGAATCGCTTGGAAAATTGCAATTAAATGATGCAAGTTTTCAATTTGCACCGGATAAATCTCAAGCTTTAGGTCAAGGGTTTAGATGCGGTTTTCTTGGTCTTTTACACATGGAAATCATTCAAGAACGTTTGAGTCGAGAATTCAATCTTGATTTGATTACAACGGCACCATCTGTTGCCTATAATGTTCATTTGACAAATGGGACCATGATGACGATGCATAATCCGGCTGATATGCCGGATCCTTCTTCAATTGCTTTTATTGAAGAACCGTGGGTGAAAGCAAGCATTTTGACACCGGATGAATATTTGGGCGGGATTTTGCAATTATGCACAGAAAGACGGGGTGTTCAAAAAGATTTAACCTATGTTGGAAATCGGGCGATGGTTGTGTATCACTTACCGCTTAATGAAATTGTTTTTGATTTTTATGATAGATTAAAATCTATTTCAAGAGGGTATGCCAGTTTTGATTATGAGGTTTCTGATTATGAAAAAAGTGATTTGGTTCGAGTGAATATTATGGTTCATGGTGAACAAGTTGATGCTCTGGCTTTTTTGGCGCACAGGTCTCAAGCAGAACGCAGAGGGCGTCAGATTTGTGAACGGTTAAAAACGCTCATCCCTCGTCATCAATTTAAAATTCCGATTCAAGCCAGTATCGGTGGAAAAATTATTGCCCGTGAGGATATTTCGGCTTTTAGAAAAGATGTAACGGCAAAATGCTATGGCGGTGATATTACACGAAAGAGAAAATTGCTTGAAAAACAAAAAGAAGGTAAAAAAAGAATGCGTCAATTTGGTAATGTTGAAATTCCGCAAACAGCTTTTATCAACGCTTTAAAAATCGGTGACGAATAAAATTATTGTTTTTTCTTAAAATAATTAGACATTTGTTTAAAAAATAACCGCGCAACTCTTGACTTTTGCGCGGTTACATACTATTTAATATACACCATTTAAAAAAATGAAAGGAAGCAAAGAAAATGAATTTTAAACCATTACTTGATCGCGTTGTCATCAAACGCACGCAAGAAGAAAACAGAACAGCCGGTGGTATCATTATTCCGGATACGGCAAAAGAAAAACCGTCACAAGGTGTTGTTGTTTCGGTTGGCCCTGGAGGTCGTGATGAAAGAGGCACTTTAATTGAAATGACTTTGAAAGCCGGTGATAAGGTTTTGTTTAGCAAATGGTCCGGAACGGAAGTCAAAATCAACGGAGAAGATTTGTTGATTATGAAAGAATCCGATGTATTGGGAATTTTAGAATAAGTTGAGAGAGGGAAATTATGTCAGCAAAAGAAATCAAGTTTTCAACAGACGCCCGTTCAAAAATGTTAAAGGGTGTTGATATTTTGGCAGACACTGTCAAAGTGACTTTAGGTCCGAAAGGAAGAAATGTTGTTTTGGGTAAATCATATGGAGCTCCAAAAATCACAAAAGACGGTGTTTCCGTTGCAAAAGAAATTGAATTAGCCGATAAATTTGAAAACATGGGCGCTCAAATGGTGCGTGAAGTGGCTTCAAAGTCAGCTGATGTTGCCGGTGACGGAACAACAACGGCTACTGTTTTGGCTCAAGCCATTATCCGTGAAGGGTGTAAAGCTGTTGCAGCCGGTATGAATCCGATGGATTTGAAACGTGGTATTGACACGGCGGTTACGGCTGTTGTTGAAGATATTAAATCAAGATCTAAAAAAGTTTCAACATCAGCTGAAATCGCTCAAATTGGAACGATTTCAGCAAACGGTGATTCTTCAATCGGCAACTATATCGCTCAAGCTATGGAAAAGGTTGGCAATGAAGGGGTTATCACTGTTGAAGATGCCAAAGGAATGGAAACGGAATTAGATGTTGTTGAAGGGATGCAATTTGACCGTGGATATCTTTCTCCGTATTTCATCACGAATCCGGAAAAAATGACGGTTGAACTGGATAATCCGTATATTTTAATTCATGAAGCCAAACTTTCAAATTTGCAATCTCTTATTCCTGTTTTGGAAGCAGTTGTTCAAACAGGTCGTCCGCTTTTAATTATTGCTGAAGATATTGAAGGTGAAGCATTGGCAACTTTGGTTGTGAATAAATTGCGTGGCGGACTTAAAATTGCTGCAGTTAAAGCACCGGGATTTGGTGACCGACGCAAAGCCATTTTGGAAGATATTGCCATTTTAACAAATGGGCAAGTTGTTTCAGCTGATTTAGGGATGAAATTGGAAGATGTTAATATTTCACACCTTGGAACGGCAAAATCAGTTACAATCACAAAAGAAGACACAACAATTGTTGATGGGTCAGGGGATAAAGCCGCTATTTTGGCTCGTGTTCATCAAATCCGTCAACAAATTGAAGAAACATCTTCTGATTATGACAGAGAAAAACTTCAAGAACGTTTGGGCAAACTTTCCGGTGG
>JAZNVO010000234.1:0-2784 GCA_045592885.1 Alphaproteobacteria bacterium | reverse complement strand
TTTCATTTATGGCTCTCATATTGATGAAGTGCCGGCTGATAAAATTGCCCTTCAAATTGATGCGGCAACAGCTTTTGGAACCGGAGAACACCAAACAACACATGGGTGTTTAGAAGCCTTGAATGAATTGGATTTTGAACCTAAAAAAGTGATAGATGTCGGGTGCGGGTCGGGAATTTTATCCATGGCTTATGCCAAAACGTTTAATAAAAAAGTTGATGCTGTTGATATTGATTTGGAATCTGTTCGTGTGGCAACTGAAAATGCTTCCATTAATGGGTTAAGTGATTTAATGACGGTATGGCATAGTAACGGATATGAGCAAGTTAAAGATAAATATGATTTGGTGTTATGCAATATTTTAGCGCGTCCGTTAATGGATATGGCTCCTGATTTAAAAGAGCATCTAAATGATGGAGGTGTGGCCATTTTATCCGGCTTTTTAAATCGTCAGGAACGTTGGGTTTTAAAAGCTCATTTAGATATCGGATTTAAATTTTTGAAACGGTATCGTATTAAGGGATGGAGCACACTCGTTCTTCAAAAAGGGGAATAAAAAATGTCTTTATTATCGTTAATCCAAGAGGATATGACTTTAAACGGATTAGACGGCGTTTTGATTTTGAAAAGCGATCCGTTTTTGTCCGGTTATTATGAACCTTATAAATCAAGGTTAAAAGATGTGACCGGTTTTTCTGGATCAGACGGCGTTGCTCTTGTGATGAAAACAAAAGGAGTTTTGTTCGTTGATTCAAGATATACCGAACAAGCAAAAATCCAATCTGATTTTGAAGTTTTAGAAGTGCCGAAAGATACAAGGCTTTCTCTTTGGATTAAAGAAAATATGTCTGGCAAAAAGATTTTGTTTGATGATAAAGTGCATTCTCTTGAATGGGTGGAACAAATGAATGTTCTTTTAAAAGAGTCAAATGTTTCTTTGTTGCCGGATGAAAAACGATTGTTTGATAAGTGGTTTACTCCCACTTTATTAAAACAGGACTTATTTGATTATGATTTAAGTTATGCGGGGCTTTCAACAAAAGAAAAAATTGAAAAAGTTGTCACATATTTAAATGAAAAAAACTTGGATGCTTTGCTTGTTTTATCGCCTGAAAACACTTCTTGGATTTTAAATAAAAGAGATTCAAAAAAAAGCGATTATCCCGTGGTATATCAACGTTTGATTGTGATGAAAAACGGGGATGTTTTTGATTTTGATGAAAAGGCTTCATTATTATCCGGTCTGAATGTGGCTGTTGATTTTAAAAAAGCCAGTCTTTATTTGATTAATTCATTAAAACAAAAAAATGTTTATCTTCATAATGAAGAAGAAGTTATTGATGAAATGAAAGCGGTTAAAAACGAAGTTGAAATTCAAAATATTAAACAAGCTTGTTTGTTTGAAAGTAAGGTTGTTTCAAAGTTTTTGGCTTTTGTTGAAAAAAATAAAGAGTGGATAACTGAAATTGATTGTGATGAAAAATTAAAAGAATTAAGAGCCTTAAGCCCGCTTTATTTTGATGACAGTTTTCAAACCATTGCGGCAAGCGGTGTTCATGCGGCGCAAGCTCATTATGCCCCTTCAAAAGAAACGAATATAAAGGTAAAAGAAAATCCCTTGTTATTAGTGGATACCGGTGGACATTATTTGAATGGCACAACGGATATGACAAGAACAATCGCCGTTAAAGAGCCAACCTCATTAATGAAACAACGATATACCGAAGTTTTAAAAGGGCATATTGCATTGGCGTCCTCTTCTTTAAAAAAAGGAGAAAATACGGCTCTATTGGATGAAAAAGCGCATCATTTTTTGCGTGCCTCAGGTGTTGATTATTATCATGCGACAGGTCATGGAATTGGATTAATGTTAGGGGTTCATGAATATCCGCCGGCTGTGTATGCCAAAGATGAAAGGGGTTTGGTTGCGGGGATGGTTTTTTCAAATGAACCGGCCTATTATTCTGTGGAAGAAGGTTTTGGAATTCGCCTTGAAAATATGTTGCTTACCATTCAAAAGGATGATGAAACACTTTCTTTTGAAAATTTGCTTTTCATTCCGTTTGATTATCGATGCGTTGATTTTGGCATGTTAACGACAGCGGAAAAAGAATGGCTAAATGGTTATCATCAAAAAATTAAAGAAGATATTTTGCCGGAGTTAACAGCTGAAGAACAAGAGATTTTAAAACCATTTATTATGGCATTTATGAAAGGATAAAAAAGTGGCAAAACTTATTTCAACGGGAACGGTGGCAACGAACAGAAAAGCCCGTTTTAACTATGAAATTTTGGAAACATTTGAAGCCGGGATTGTTTTAACCGGCGGAGAGGTGAAATCTTTAAGGGCAGGGCATGCCACTATTAACGAAAGCTATGCGGATACGGAAAACAGGGAGCTGTTTTTAATTAATGCGCATATTGCTGAATATTTGGGCTCAAAAGGTGGCTTTGTGCAAGAAAAATCTTCAAGACCAAGAAAATTATTGCTTCATGAAAAAGAGTTAAATAAGATTTTTGCGGCGATTGAACAAAAAGGAAAAACGGTGATTCCATTAGAGCTTTATTTTAACTCTAGAGGCGTTGCAAAAGTTAAAATTGCGTTGGCAGTCGGTAAAAATATGGCTGATAAGCGTGAAGACATTAAAAAACGCGATTGGAACCGTGATAAACAACGGATTTTAGCTCATTATAATAATGGAAAAAGATAGTTAAAAATTAAGAAAATAGACCTCATTCATTTAAAATGAACTGTCCCTAAAAAAATTGGACAGGGAAAAAAGC
>JAZNVO010000233.1:0-2394 GCA_045592885.1 Alphaproteobacteria bacterium | reverse complement strand
GTCGAAAAAAGTGCTGCTTATTGTTATAATATTAATGATGAGGATCAGATGAATGAGTGTCTTGCTTTGAATTAATTGGGTTGATCTTCTTGTGTATATCAGCTCATCACATTACAATCTTTTGAAAGAGGGTTTTAGAGTTGCGAATATAAAAAAGGAGAGCTCTTGCTCTCCTTTAGCGGTTACCTTTGTTTTTCTTGCTTGAAAATACGTTGAATGCAAAAAAGATGTTTTGCAAGTGGAATAGGATCTGCACCTTTTTCGGTTAAAAGAGCAATCATGGTAAGTATTCTTAAATTTTTATCTTTAATTTTTTCGCTTAGTTCTTCATCCAAAATGCTTACTTTTTTAACGGCATCCGAAAGACTTAAATTTCCTTGTTCCGAAAGGATATGTAAACCTGCAACTGTTTTTAATTCCTTATCTTGGAGAGGAATATGTTCATATAACCTGTTTAAAAATCTTGTTTTCGGATTCAAATTCAATAAGCTTGCAAAAATATATAAAAATTGAATGTTTTTATCTCTATATTCTTGTTTGGCTTCTTTTTCAAAGTTTTTTACAACTCGTTTTGCTTCGTTTGTTTCAAAAAGCGGATGTATTAACCCATAAAGGAGGGCGCCTTGTTCAGATTTGTTACTTGAAATACATATGTCATCAGATGAATTCATTTTTATCCTTTTGTATTGTTTATTTGAAATAAAAAACAAATTATATCATTATTTAAGAAGTATGTCAATTTTTTTATAAATTTAAATAACATAAAAAAATAATGACTAAATTATGACAAATGCAAACCTTTTCTTGCAAAATGCAAAAAAAAGAGTTAATATCACTTTGTTTTTTTTATAAAAGGAGAAAAAATGTTTGATTTAACAGGAAAAACGGCTTTGATTACCGGTGCAACCGGCGGGATTGGTCGTGAAATCGCAAAAAAAATGCATGCTCAAGGGGCAACACTTGCTTTAACGGATATGAATATGGATACGCTTAAAGCATTCCAAGCCGAACTTGGTGATCGTGTTTTTGTATATTCCGCAAATTTAACAGATTCAGACAGTTTGAATGAATTGGTTAAACAGGCTGAAGCAGATATGGGAAGAATTGATATTTTGGTGAACAATGCCGGAATTACAAAAGATGGTTTGGCTATGCGTATGAGTGATGCTCAATGGCAAGCTGTTTTAGATATCAATTTGACCGCCGGATTTAAATTGGCTCGCGCCGTTATTCCGGGAATGATGAAACGCCGTTTCGGTCGTATTATCGGTATGGCTTCTGTTGTCGGTGTTATGGGAAATGCAGGACAGGCAAATTATTCTGCTTCAAAAGCAGGGTTAATTGCGATGAGCAAATGTATGGCTCAGGAATTGGCAAGCCGTGGGGTTACTTTTAACTGTATTGCACCGGGCTTTATTAAAACACCGATGACGGATGCATTGACAGATGAAGTGAAAAAAGAGCTTTTAAGGGGTGTTCCGATGGGACGCTTGGGGACAGCTGAAGATATTGCAAACACAGCCGTCTTTTTGGCCAGTGATGAATCTTCATACATCACGGGTCAGACCATTCACGTTAACGGCGGGATGGCAATGATTTAAGGTGTAAATGAAATAAATATCAAAATTAACTCTTTGATTTTTATTGAATTTGCTTTAAATTAAAAAAAGTGCTGGACGAATGAAAAAAAATATGCTAAAAGCATTTTGATTTCGTCTGATATAGACAAAATAAAGTTAAATAACAGAAAAGGAAATATATAATGAGTAATGTTTCAGAACGCGTTAAAAAAATTGTTGTAGAACACTTGGGTGTTGACGAAGCTAAAGTTGTCGACAGCGCTAGTTTTATTGATGATTTGGGTGCAGACAGCTTGGACACAGTTGAACTTGTTATGGCTTTTGAAGAAGAATTCGGTTGCTCCATCCCTGATGATGCAGCTGAAAAAATTCGCACAGTTAAAGACGCTGTTGATTTCATTGAAAAACAAGCATAATCAATGATGAAGAAACAAGGACGTCCTCATCAATAAGGACGTCCTTTTTTATCAAAATATAGAAAACAAAAGGATGAATATATGACAAGAAGAGTCGTCATTACCGGTATGGGTATTTTAAGTCCGCTTGGTCGCGGTTTACAAACAAACTGGGACAAATTGACGAAGGGTGTTTCGGGAATTTCAGCCATTCGCTCATTTGACACAGAAAATTTCACGGCGAAAGTTGCCGGTCAAATTCCTGTTGGAGATGGAGAAGGAGAATTTCAACCGGATTCTGTGTTGTCTCCAAAAGAACAACGCCATGTTGATCCTTTTATTTTGTATGGTTTAAGTGCAGCGACCGATGCAGTTGAAGATTCCGGATATATTCCGCAAACAGAAGAGGAAATGGAACG
>JAZNVO010000232.1:0-3580 GCA_045592885.1 Alphaproteobacteria bacterium | reverse complement strand
TGCATCCGTAACCGATGCGCCAACCGAGTTCGCAATTGCTCCTCCAACATCTGCCTCATTTAATTGATATTTATTGCCACTTGAACTGGCCGTTCCATAATTGGCAATCGCACCTCCTCGCGTCGCCGTTTCATTTTGTGTGAATGTAGCATTACTCACATTCAACGTACCGGTGTGGCTTTGAACTGTTGTGTCCTCTTTTTGAATCACAACAAAATCATTTGAAATGGCCCCACCGGAAGCATCTGTTCCGTTTGCCTTATTTTGAGCAAACTCTCCTCCCTCAATCGTCAACGTACCGGCATTTGAAATAGCCCCACCCGATGCCGATGAAGCTACGTTATTTTTTAAATTCGCATTTTCAAGCGAGAGCGTTCCTGCCACATTTTTGATAACATTCGAAGTATCACTTCCCGTGTTGTTTGAAAGAACAACATTTTTAAAAGTCAGTTTACCTTCTTCAAGGGAAGCAAGGGTTTTGCCATTTTGAATTGTCAAATTTTGAACAGTTAAATCATCTTCCGTTCCCACAACAAACAGGTTCTTTTCATTTGCATCAATAACATAACTAGAAGCAACGATATCCACAGAATCCGAAGGCGTTTGCCCTTGAATAATTTTGGCACCGGTTCCTGTTTCGCCTAAAGAGGTATCCGTTGTTTGTTTTAAATCAGAATCGGAAACCGTATACGTTGTGACATTGGTTGATGCATCCTTTTGTCCACGATTTGCCACACTGAACAAGGCTTCTCCCTCATAACGCACAGTGTCGCCAAGCGATCCGGCTTGAACGACAATGCCTTTTTTATCTTCCGTCAAATTAACATTCACAACTTCTTTTGTTGTCAATGTTGTTTGTTTTCCACTTAAAAATTCGGCATCACCACTCAAAACAGTGTAAGTTTCTCCCAATGTGGCCTCATCTAAATCAATATCACCAATTGTGAATGTTGCAACTGTGTCAGCGGCATTATTCGAGGTCACGGTCAATAAATCACCATAATCAAAAACAAAAGCCGTGTTTGTTGCATCCAACGTTGAAAAAACGATTTTATCCGTCAAATTATTACCCGAAATGTCAATCGTATCTGTTGCATCAGTTTTATATTTTCCCTTATAAGTTGCAACGCCTGTTGTTGCATCAGCCACCAAACTTAAATAAATGATACTGTCTGTAAAACTGACATTATCTGCCGTCGTCGCGGTTGCAATATCGGTTGTCAAATCATATTTTGCTTTTTCAATAGTGGATTCGGAAAATAAATTATCTGAAAGCAACACATCATCTGCCGTATCTGACGTTCCTTTGTCATTTTTGACCTCATTTAAAAGAGCGATATCAGCATCTTTTATAGCCGATGTATACGCACCAAACGCGATATCTACACCCGATAAAGTTAAATTGCTTGGTAATTCAAGCGTTTGTTTGTCGGCAGTGTTTGTGTAATATTTGAACACCCCGTTACTTGAAACTTTTGTTGTAACAGAAGAATCCAAATCCCCCAAAGAAGACCCATGCAATCTCAATTCACCACCGGTGATTGATTGGGTTTCAGCTAAATTAAAGTTTTTGGTATTCGCAATGACCGTTCCGCTGGTTTGATTATATTTTGAATTTTCACCGGCCTTATTAGCCATTTTGTCACCAAAAATAACTGTTCCTTCTCCCTCAACAGCGATAGTGCCGTTATTTGTTATCCCGCCCGCAAAGGAGCCGACCGTATTGGCTCCATTCGTAATATTGATTGTTTTTTCGTTGTAAATATCAGCTCCATCGCTTGCCGTGTTCCCATCAAAGGCAAAATCACTCAAAAATTTAATTGTCCCAGTATTGTATATAGAACCACCTTGTTCTGCTTCATTATTAAAAAAACAAACAGCATCATTAAATGTTGTCGTATATGCCGTTACTGCAAGAGCACCACCTTGAGTAGCTTTATTTAAGAGAAATAAGACATCCCCTTCTTTAAAATTCAATGTGTAGTTAGAAAAAACTGCTCCACCCTGTGATATAACTTCACCAACATCATCCCCCACGTTCGTTTGTTCAACAGTTATGCTGTTTCCTTCAAAACGTACATCATTAGATATGTTGCCTGTTGAGGAGTTGTAAAGAGCACCACCTTGAGCTGTTATTTTACCAGTTCCTGTTGTTTTAACTGTAATGGTATTTTCTTTAAATGTAGCACCATTACCAATAGTTAAAGTTGACGCACTATAAAGAGCACCTCCTTGGGATGTTATAGCACCAGAACCTGATGTTTCAGCTACAACCTCATTCTTTTCAAAATTTACACTGCCAATGAATGTTGCTGGACTATTTTGTGCATGATAAAAACTCCCCCCTTTTACTGTAACGCCACCAGTTCCCATTGTGGAACCTATCGCTTTATTTCCTGTAAATGTCGAGTCTTTAGAGAAATTGATAGCCATTTGACCAGAATCAGCACCATAAACATAAACAGCACCACCATAAACTCCAACATTGCCACTACCTGTTGATTCCGCTAAACTTTTATTTTCATTAAAAACAACATTTTCATTAAAATTAATTCTTTCCATATTGTCATTATCATTCCAACGTGGATAAGCATAAATAGCAGCACCCAAAGCCTGACTAGCTCCATTAACAGAGATAGAGTGCAACTCATTTCCATCAAAAGTACTGTACCCATTAAAATTAAGAGAACCTACTGCATTATCATCAACAGGCTGTGTATAAATCGCACCCCCTTTTAAAATAGCCTCTGTTGTTCCAGTTTTTTCTACTTTCCCCTTATTATTAACAAACGATGTTTTGCCTTTAAAAGTAATGTTTCCACGATTATATAAAGCAATCCCTTCAGTGGAACCAGATATCTCTTTAAACAAAATACCATTTTCATAGATTTTGGTTCCACCACTATTAAACTCAACTCTTTGTGTAATGGTTTCAACAGGCTCTATATCTTCCTCTAACACTTCACCATTTTGTATTTCTTCTTGAACAACACTATCACCTGTTGAATCTATCTCTTCAGCCGATACAAACGTAGAAAAACTCAAGACACCCAACATCAAATTTAACACAAAACATCTCTTTAAAATCAAAGAATAACGCCTTTTTAATTCTTTCAGCGCGGTTCTTGAATATCTCATTTTAATCCCCCAAAAAATATATATACTTCAAGCTATATCATATATATTTTTTTATTACAACACCTATTAAAAAAATATTATAATAATCATTAAATTATCTTTTTTATCCTCCTAAAAAAAACAAAACGCATAAAAAAAACACTGTCTCAAAATTTGAAACAGTGTTTTTTTAGCTGAATAAAAAACTTATAAAGCTGCTTTTGCTTTTTCAACCAATCCGGCAAATGCTTTTGAATCATTCAAAGCAATATCTGCCAACATTTTGCGGTCCAAAGCAATCCCGGCTTTTGCCAAGCCGTTCATAAAGCGGGAATAAACCATACCGTTTGCACGAACAGCCGCGTTAATGCGAACAATCCACAATTGGCGGATTTCTGTTTTTTTCTTGCGACGGTCACGGTAGGCATATTGCAAACCTTTTTCAACTTTTTGTTTTGCAACA
>JAZNVO010000231.1:0-1652 GCA_045592885.1 Alphaproteobacteria bacterium | reverse complement strand
TAATTGACAAAACAGGTTTTTCTTTCAAATCTTTAAACGTGAATGATTGTTCCTTTTTACTCAAAATGAACGTTCCCGTTTTGATATCTTTTCCATTTTTGCCGATAAGACCATATTGAAGCGGGATTACAAACGGTTTTTTGGCCGTTTTATGAGATTGTTTCAAGGTAACGGTATAAACACCATCTTCAAAAGAGGTTTTTACTTTCACTGTCGGACGCCCCGGTGTTGAATACCACCGTTTAAAATCCGTCAAATCCTGTCCGGAAGCATCTTCAATACATTTGACAAAATCATCAATAGTAACAGCTTGTCCGTCATGCCGTTTAAAATATAAATCACACCCTTTCATAAAGGCCGTGTGTCCGACAAGTGAGCGTTGCATACGGATCACTTCAGCGCCTTTCTCATAAATTGTGCTGGTATAGAAATTATCAATTTCATGATACGAATCCGGACGAACAGCATGAGCTAAAGGACCGTCATCTTCCGGGAATTGAACGGCTCTTAATGTTGTTACATCATCAATTCTGGCCACTGCTCTTGAGAAGGTATCATATCCGTATTCTGAATCTCTGAAAACAGTGAAGCCTTCTTTTAAAGATAATTCAAACCAGCTTCTTAATGTCACTCTATCTCCGGAATAGTTATGAAAATATTCATGCGCAATCACGTGATCAACATATTCATAAGAAGCATCTGTTGCCGTATCCGGCGAAGCCAACAAAGCCGCATCATTAAAGATATTCAATGACTTATTTTCCATTGCACCGGCGTTAAAGTGTGAAACGGCAACAATACTAAATCTATTTAAATCATATTCAAGCCCAAAAACTTTTTCATCCCAAGCCATTGCCCGTTTCAAAGCATCCAATGCAAAAATCAAACGATCTTTTTTTCCACGTTCACAATACAAGTTCAACGAAACTTCTTTGCCTGAACCGGTTTTATATGTATCAGATAAGGAATCCAAATCACCGGCAACAAGGGCAAACAAATAACACGGTTTGTTAAACGGATCTTCAAAAACAACCGTATCCCCTTCATCTTTAATCATATTCCCGTTTGAAAGAAGAACCGGATATTTTTTTCTGTCTGCATGAATGGTAACAATAAATTTGCTCGGCACATCCGAATGATCCGGATAATAGGTAATTGAACGAAAACCTTCCGGTTCACATTGGGTGCAAAAAATATCATTAGAAACATAAAGCCCCATTAATCTTGTGTTACTTTCCGGATTAATTTCAACCTCTGTTTCAAGAACAAAATCACTTTTTTTAGGATGCAAAACCAATGTTTGATCATCTAATTCATATTCATTTTTTTTCAAAGGCGTTCCATCTATACAAATGGATTTCAATTTCATATATTGACCGTTTAAAATCAAATCTTTTGAAATAGTTACATCAGAAAAGTGAAGTTTTCCTTTAACAATTGTTTTTGTTTTATTTAATTGAAAATCAAGCTCTGTCAAGGGTAATTTATAATGTGGCGCCTGATAATCTTTTCTGTATTTTAATGCCATAATATTTTCCTTTCCTTTTCTATTCTATTTTGAAACTTTTTCATACCAATAATTGGCTTTTTCTGCATCCGGAAGAACATCTGAACTTCCAAACTTATAAATCAATGCCAGACCTTTCATTGCC
>JAZNVO010000230.1:0-1528 GCA_045592885.1 Alphaproteobacteria bacterium | reverse complement strand
AATATCCATCAGAATAATATCCGTGTTTTGCAGGACGGCTTCGTTGGAGAGTTCCTCTACCCCGGAAACTGTTTGAACCTCCCAATTACACCACGGCTCCATATCAGACAGCAGTTGGCGCAAATGTGCCGCTTGGGCGGTATCGTCTTCACATATTATAATTTTTCCCATAAAAAAACCACAGCATTTTAGGACAAAGCTGTGGTGTTGATTCAGAAAAATTTGTTTTACCCGTTTGAGACGTATTAAGGAGGGGCAACAATATAAGGAGAAAACAAAACAATAGTCATTGACTACTGGGTGTTTCAATATCCTCCTTCGCTTTTGTGTTTCCATTTTGCTCCCTTTAATAGCTCACAATTAAGACGTAGCATATGAAAAAAACAATTGTCAACAAAAAAATTATTTTTTTTCTTTTAAAATAAAATCAACCCGTTCTTCGGCAGATAAGTGTTGGGGAAATGTATCTATTTTATCCAATATAAGGGCCAATCCTTTTTGATTTGCGATTTGAATTGAAAGGCCGGGACGGGCATTTAATTCCAACACCATAGGACCTTTTTCTTTATCCATAACAATATCGGCTCCCAGATATCCCAATTTAGTCATGTCATATCCTTTTGCGGCGATCAGAAGATGTGTTTTCCAATTTGGCACTTTTAATGTCATTAAGTCAGCGCCGGTATCCGGATGGGTTAAAAGAGGGATGTTATGTTGAACGGCTGCCAATGCTTTACCAGTTTTGATATCTAATCCGACACCGACGGCGCCTTGATGTAAATTAGCTCTACCTCCCGATTCTTTTGTGGCTAAACGCATCATTGCCATGGCCGGATATCCTTTATAAACAATAATTCGAACATCCGGAACCCCTTGATAGCTGTAGTCTTTAAAAATATCGCTAAATGAAACCATTTCTTCTAATATTGCTTCATCATAGCGCCCACCAAGACTGTATAGACCACTCAAAATATTTGAAATATGTTGATAAACTTCTGTGTATTTCAAAACTTTATTTGAGGCGGTTTGAAAATAATTTTTTGTGTATTTTTTTATGACTAAAACACCTTTTCCTCCACTGCCATGCGCTGGTTTTATCACAAAACTTTTAAATCCTTTAACAAGTGATAACAATGTTTTGACTTCATATTGTGCCGTAATAACCCCAATAAGTTTTGGCGTTTGAATAGAAACTGTTTTTGCCAATTCTTTTGTTTTGACCTTATCATCAACAAGTGGATAAAGAGCTCGATTATTGTTTGCACCGATAACCCGATAATTTCTTGCATTCATATTCAGAACGCCGGCTTTTTTTAAACTGTGTGGCCAAACAAACTTTTTGAAAAACATTTTTATTTTTTCCTTTGTTATTTTTTATTAATTTGTTTAACCAAGGGGGCGAATCGTTTCAATTCCGTTAATCGATAGCCGGTATATGTTCCCAAAAGCATTGTGAAAAACAAAATCACCATATTGAGTTCATTGAAAACAAAAGTGATATGTCTGATTGTTTCATTTTTAATAATAA
>JAZNVO010000229.1:0-8717 GCA_045592885.1 Alphaproteobacteria bacterium | reverse complement strand
CACTCACATGCGCATGTCTTAAACTCAAAGTTAACGCATGTTTTTCATCCGGTGACCTCGGAATATCAGAAGAATTAACAGTCCCATCCAAAATTTCATCAATTGTCAACGGGGGTTTTGAGGCATATGCAACAAAAGATCTGGCGTTATCCGCCCCCATTTTTGACATCAAAAGTTCTTTTTGAATCACACCGTGATTTCCATAAATTATATCTGAAATTTGAGACCAACCCCGCGGATCCAAAGCCCATTTCGGCGCATTTTCTTCATCATAAGCTGAATAAAAAACCTTTTTTCCATATGCAGCCACAAAACTTGCCACCAACGGATGAATATTCAATCGTTCTTCATTCGGATATCTCTTATCAATTTGGCTTCCCCAATTAAGCCATTCTTGAACATCTGCTTTCAAATATATATGCCCACACATACGTCTGAACAACGGCTCCGGCATATTATACGCCGCTCCTGATTCTTCTTTTGAGTTACCTGCCAAAACAACAACGGCATTATCCGGCAATTTTCCTTTAGACGGAGAAATAGATCTTTTCAATGTGATATGAAAAATCAAACTTTGAGTTGTCGGACGCGCATTTGTCACCTCGTCAATAAACAAGACATGCATTTTATCCGGCTCATTTGAACATTTTTTTGTCAGTTCAATATACCAATCCGGTGCAACCCATTCTCCGCCACCAGCATCAGAACCAATTTCTGCCGGTTTTTCCAAACCATCCGGATATCTTACTTTTCCCACAACGTCTTCCGGCAAAATGCCGTTCCAAAGAGGAACCGCCGTCAAATCCGGATCAATTTGTTCCACCCGAGCTGTTTTACCGACACCACTTGGACCATGTAACATAAAACTCATTCGGTTTTGAACATAAAAATTGATTTGTTCAGTCACCGTCATCGGCTCTGAAGAAACAGAAATGCCATACCGCTCTTGTCTTGTCATTTTTTTTCTGGGCTTAGGAGTCGGAATAATAACCGGTTCTTCTTTCGGTGTTTGATTTTGTTCCTCCTTTTGTTGCACTTGATTATCATCAGATAAATCTTCCTGATCCTTTGAAGGAACAGTTCTTGTTTGAGTAGCATTTTTTCCCGGCAAAATATCTTCTTTAAAATAACGGTTTAAAAAATAAGAAACTTCAGTGTCCGAAAAATGCTTGGGCTCTTGTATTGAAGAGGAATAATATACCACATTTGAAAGAAGTGCTCTTGTTGCAACAAGATTTCCGTTTTCATCTTTTTTCCACAAAATCGGTTCAACAACTATCCAATGATGATTATTCGGACAAATTTTCCACCCGCTGGATAAATTCCCTTGTTGATGTGAGCTAGATGAAACAATGCGAATATATCGTTTCCCATCATATTCATATTCAGGGTAAGTAATTTTATCTGTTCCACCCGGTTCATAAAGGGTATAAGACCGACCGGTTTCGGGTAACTGCCCTGACACATAACAATCATCCAACAAACAAATTTGTGTTACATCATTTTCAACCATTTGAGGGTATTCGCCATAACTGACCTTATCCCCATACATTTTCAAATTTAAACTTTGAACATCTTGAGCATCAATGACCGGAACAAGCAACGCTGTTTTTCCTGTCCCTGAAGAGGTTTTAACCGACCCCGAATCAAAAACAGGCATTTTTGCATTATCCTGATAACTTTGCTTTGCAAGCGCAATTTTATCTTCACCCCCTAAAACAGAGGCTAAATCCGTTTTTTCCATATTTTTAAGCAAAAAACTCGTTTGATTAATTTCTTCTGCATACGATAATCTGATTTCCATATTTCACCTATCTAATATTCATTCTTTTTCTTGAATTAATGATGTCTTTTTTCAATTGCGTAATGTGAGTTGAAATTTTTTGAATCATTTGCGCTTCAACCGCCCCTTTTGCCAATTGATCAACAATCACAAACAAATCCAACAATCGTTTATCTTCAACCGCTTGTTGATATCTGACAAAAAGCCCTTTAAGGTCCCCCGATTTAACCGAAAAACCCGTTCGATAATTTTTATCAACAACATTTAAATCCACCCCTTGATCTAATCCTTTTTTAATACAAGCAAAAACCATTTTTTCATATGCCTCTATATTGGGTATTTCTTTGACTGATTTTGCTTTATCATAAACAGAACAAAGTGCATAAAAAGGAACTTCCCCATCTGTCGTTAAATGAGAAAAATCCATTCCCTCTTTTAAAAAAGCATCTGTTACAACATCCAAACTCAAACAATCAACCGTCTTATCATTATTTTCAAGAGATTCTTTATGAAGATGACATAATTTAATGTAAGAATTGGCCAAATCTTCCTGATCATAATGACCGTTTTGGATAATTTCTTTCAAACAATCGGGATCATACCATTTTGCCCGTTCCAAATAATCATCCAACACCGTTTGAGGAAGTGTGATTCCTTTGACTTTAATCAACCGAAAATCCAATCCTCTTTCAGCCATCTCTTTCAACACACGATTAAATCCCAATTCGGCAAATTTTCGAACCGGCAAAAAACCTTTTGTCCCACCTTTTTCAAAACGCATCATATTCCTTTTAATATATGACAAAACAGCCCCTTCTCCGGACCCGTGCAAATCATACATTTTCTCTAAATGCTTTTGATATATATCACTTTCAGTCATCATTTCTCCTTTGACGGACGCCTATTTTACCATAAAAGCACATTATCTGTCAAGATTTTTTTATAATATTTTTTAGTGCATAAAATATAGCTTGCCAACATCTTTATTTTGTGTTAAGATACATTTGTTCAAACACGAAAGGAGGCATTATGCATTACATGAGTGTGAAACAAAGGTATTATGACCTTTTAAAAGAAGGGAAAAAAACCGTTGAACTGCGCCTTTTTGATGAAAAAAGACAAAAAATCAAAATGGGTGATTATATTTTATTTTCCAATGCCGATAATATGCACGATTCTTTTCAAGGCAAAGTCACCAATCTTTATTGGGAAAGAAATTTCGATGATTTGTGCAAAAAAATAACACCTGCACAAGCCGGATTTAAAACAAAAAAAGAACTCGTCAATGCTTTGAAAGAATTTTATCCGATTGAAAAACAAGAAAAATTCGGTGTTCTTGCCATTGAAGTCAACACAAAAATAAACGATTGACTTTTCTTTTCAAACAACGCATAGTGGTTAAAGCAAATCTCTAACCGGTGGAGGGGTATAATGTTTTTTTCAAAAAGAATCAAAGATCTTGAAACAATCAGCAAAAACAAAGCTACCGAAAAAGCCGCTTTAGAACTCGGACTCAAATTCAGCTATCAAGAGTCAAAAGAAGAACATCTTTTACCCAAAGAACATTTCAAATTCGTTGTGGTGGACTTAAAAAATATAAGTCCGGAAACAAAAACAAAATTTGAAGAACTGCAAAAAAAATATCAACAGGAAGAATATCAAAAAATCACACAACATATTTCAAAAAAAGTTCTTCGGTCATTGAGTATTTTAGTCTTGGGTGTTTCTGCATTAACACTCATCACCTGCGAAAGAAACAAAAGTGAAAAGATGCCCAAACTTATTCAAAAAGCAACACCGGTTAAGGGATATAATTACCCCTACTCTCACGCACGTGAAAAATAATAATCTGTTTTGCTTATAAAAAAAAGAGCTGTTTCAAAATTTTGAACAACTCTTAAAAAAAATCTTTTTTATTTATTCACCCTTAATTTTTGAAAAAACATTGATATCAACAAATTCTTTTGTTGCCACACAAAAATGTCCTTTTCGTTCAACACCTTCAAACAAATATCCCAACCGCTCGGCCACTTTTTTGGAAGACACATTCGTTACTTCATTTCGAATCACAATCCGGTTATATCCCAACTCAAAGGCAAACTTTTCAACAAGTTCCACCGCTTCAGTCATATACCCTTTGCCACACGCATTTTTTGTGAGCCAATAACCGATTTCCGCTTTTTTGTCGCAGGAGGGAGATAATTTCATCAACCCGATACCGCCCAAAAATTCGCCCGTTTCAATAGAATAAATGCCAAATTCGAAATGTCTTTTTGCCTCCCAATCTTCATCACAAAGTTGCAAAAAAGAATATTCCTCTTCCGGCTTTGCCTCTTTTAACACAAAAGCCCAATTCATCCACGGCACCAAATGATCCAAATTATCTTTTGTCACCTTTAAAAGCGTCGTTGCCCACTCAAAAGACACCGGATATTTCTTCAAAATCACCCGATTTCCAACCAATTGTTCCGATAATTCCATTTTATCCTCCTTGTTTAACCCAAGACTGATTATAGCAAACAAAAATTCAAAAAACAATATTTTATTCATTTTGTTGACTTTTTCTGATAAATATGATAAAATACGCCATTATTTTTGAAGGATAAACATGAAAAGAAAAAAATACATCACAACAAACGATCCCACCATCGAAATCATCGCAACGGCTCGGGCAAAAAAAAGAGCTGCACAAAAGCTCAAAATTCCCTTTTCAAACGGAGATGAAATCGCTTCTTTCGGGCTGATTGAAGAAAATGAATATCATATTCATGTGGATTTAAGCCAACTTCACGGCTATGACAAACATCAATATTATAAATTGATGAAAAAATATTATAAAAAAGAACTTGAAAATTTCACAAATCCGCACAAATTTAAATTATCAATGATTATTTTTTCAAGCCTTGTTGCTGGAATCGGGTTGTTGGTTTATCATACACCGTCAAATCAACAAGAAGAAAGAAATTTCGCCGAACCGAAACTGATTCAACAAGCCAAAACTCCGGTGGCACAAGAGAAAAAAGAAAACATCCGCCAGTAATTTGAAATTTATTTTCTTTTAAAACCCTGTCATACATATTGACAGGGTTTTCTTATTTATGTATGATGAAATTTAAACTAAAGTTAATTTTGCAGTCTTTTTTAAAGGAGCGATTGTGCCAAAAATTTCTGTCATTGTGCCGGTTTATAATGTTGAAAAATTCCTGCCCGAATGCCTGAATAGTTTGATGAATCAAACATTTACGGATTGGGAAGGTATTTTGGTGAACGACGGCTCAACGGATTCAAGCGGAAAAATTTTGGATGAATATGACAAAAAAGATAAACGCCTTAAAGTCTTGACGCAAGAAAATCAAGGGCTTTCAATGGCGCGCAACAACGGGCAAAAAAAAGCAGTCGGGGACTATATTTATTTCTTGGATTCCGATGATTTGATGCACCCGCAACTATTGGAAATCAGCTTTTTTTATGCCGAAAAATTCAATGCTGACTTGGTGAATTTTTCCTTTTTCAAAGGCGAAAAAGAAGAATTTGACCCCTCTTTTATTGATAAAGAAAAAATATTGTTCAAAGTGACGAATACTCCTGTTTTTCTTGGAACACACAAAGAAAAATGGCGCATTCATTTTAACACTTGGGCAAAGCTGTTCAAAAAAGAGGTGTTAAACAATATTGAATTCATCAAGGGTATTCGATATGAAGATTATCCGCACACTTTTCAAGTAATGGCAAAAAGACCAAAAACCGTTGTTCTTCAATCAAAGCTTTATTACTATCGAAAAAATGAAAGTTCAATTTCAAATCAAATGGCACACCCTTCTCAAATTAATGATTATCAAACGGGGATTGAAGCTGTTTTTGATGCTTTTTCCGATGCCGATTTAAAAAAAGAACGCACATTTTTGAAGCGTAACTTTTTGCCCAATATTTTGAAACAACAATATGGGAAATGTCACCGCTCCCCGGCTTTTATTCGCCCACAAATGCTCACCGCTTTTCAAAAAGAGCTTCAAAGCCTGAACGAAAAAGGCCTTCTTTCTTGGCGCGGACACAAACTTAAACGATATTTCATTTACAAAAAATTGATTAAAGGATAAGAAGATGGTAAAAATATATTCTTGCTATCACAAACCCTATCCTTTAATTGAAAGCGACATCATCGCTCCCATTCATGTCGGCAAAAAAACAAGCGCGATTGAGCTTGGATTTCAAGGGGATGATAAAGGAGAAAATATATCAGCCAAAAACCCATATTTTTGCGAATTAACCGCAACATATTGGATTTGGAAAAATGTGAAAACAGATATCGTTGGCTTGTTTCATTATCGTCGTTTTTTTAATTTTACGAATAAAGATAAAAAAATCCATAAAGTGGGGAAAAATTTTGACATCAAATACGGAATAACCAAAGAAAATATTCAACGAATTTTAAAAGAATATGATATCATTTTGCCCCAACTGACAAAAACAGCCGACCTGTCCGTTTATGATTATTATAAAAACACGCATATTCAATCGGATATGGACTTGGTTTTAAACATCATCAAACAAAAACATCCGCAAGATTATGCCGGTGCCGAAAAAGAGCTCAAAAACAATTCTCAAATGTATATCGGGAATATGTTGATTGCTCGAAAAGAGGTTTTTGACACATACGCCGAATGGTTGTTTGACATTTTATTTGAAGTTGAAAAACAAATTCAAGCGGATGTTTTGTTGCGCGATAAATATCAACAACGGGTTTATGGTTTTTTGGCTGAACGATTGATGGGCGTTTTTGTTGCAACGCATAAAAATCTCAAAGTGAAACATCAACCATTACTTTTCGTTGAAGAGAACAAACGAAAATTCATCAAATATAAAATCAAACAGATTAAAAGAAAAATTTTAACCAAAATCGGATTCAAAAAAAAGAGATGGGAAATATGAAAAATTTAATTGTGGGAGCCGGATTTTCCGGCGCAGTTTTAGCGCGCAAAATTGCCGAAGAACTGAACCAAAAAGTTATTGTAATTGATTCTAAAAACCATATCGGTGGCAATTCTTATGATTACCGAGATGAAAATGGCATTATGATTCATAAATACGGGTCGCATATTTTTCATACATCTCTTGAAAACGTGTGGCAATTTGTAACAAGATTTAGCAAGTTTAACACCTATATGCATAAAGTTGTCGCCCTTATTGACGGCATTGAAACAAACATTCCGTTTAATTTTAAAACGCTTTATGACGTATTTCCTCCAACACTTGCCAAACGCTTGGAAGAAAAGCTTTTAGCCAAGTTTGAATATAATAAAAAAGTGCCGATTTTGGAATTTCAAAAACAAGAAGATGAAGATTTAAAATTTCTTGCCAATTATGTGTATGAAAAAGTTTTTTTGCATTACACAACAAAACAATGGGGAGTGAACCCAAGCGAAGTTGACGGCGCGGTAACGGCAAGAGTGCCGGTTTACTTAAGCCAAGATCCAAGATATTTTCAAGATAAATATCAAGGCATTCCTTTAGAGGGATACACAAAACTCATCGAAAATATTTTAAATCATCCGAATATCGAAGTTCGATTGAACACAAAGTTTCAAGATATCACCGAGTCTTATGAAAGATTATTTTACACCGGCCCGATTGATGAATTTTTTGATTTTGAATATGGAGAACTACCCTATCGCAGTGTTAATTTCAAATTTGAAGAATATGACAAGGAATATTATCAATCAAATGCTTGTGTCAATTATCCATGCAATTATGATTTTACCCGTATTCATGAATATAAATATTATTTGGACGATAAATCTCCAAGGACCGTTATTGCCAAAGAATATTCTTCTTTTTTCGAACGCGGAAAAAATGAAAGATATTATCCGATTCCAAACGAAGAAAGCGCAAGACTTTATGAAAAATATCTTGAAAAGGCCAAAACGCTTCAAAACGTTTATTTCTTAGGTCGTTTAGGGGATTATAAATATTACGATATGGATAAAGCCATCGCCAGAGCCCTGGAATTATTTGAAGAAATCAAAGGAGAATAATGGATGACACAACCAAAAGTCAGTATTATTATTCCAACATATAATGTCGAAGCATATTTAAAAGAATGTTTAGATTCCGTTGTTAATCAAACTTTAAAAGATATTGAAATTATTGCCGTTGATGACGGAGCAACGGATAACAGTGGAAAAATTTTGGATGAATATGCAAAAAAAGATTCAAGAATCAAGGTGATTCACAAAGAAAATGGCGGTTATGGAAAAGCCATGAATGTTGGTTTAAATAATGCTACAGGCGAATATATCGGCATTGTTGAACCTGATGACTTTGTTGATCTTAACATGTTTGAAACATTGTATAAAACCGCTAAAAAACATAACGCTGACTTTGTGAAATCCGATTTCAACCGTTTTATTCATGATAAGAAGGGTAAAATTATTAAAGAATATATTTCGCTAGATAAAAAAAATAATTATTACAATAAGATAATTAACCCTCAAACAGATATTTCAACATTTAATTTAGTTATGAATACGTGGAGCGGAATTTATAATCGCGAATTTTTAAATAAAAACAAAATTCGTCATAACGAAACTCCTGGAGCAAGCTTTCAAGATAATGGCTTTTGGTTTCAAACATTTGTTTGCGCAACAAAAGCATATTTTTTAAATCAAGCCTTTTATATGTGCCGAAGAGATAATCCAAACTCTTCCGTAAAAAATACAGGAAAAATGCTAGCCTTCAAAGTGGAATATGATTGGATTAGAGATTGGTTAAACAAACAAAAAAATGGCTCAAAATTTATTGGGATTTACCACTATAAACGCTTTCATAATTACATGTTTAACTATACCCGAATTGATGATTCTTTAAAAAATGAATGGCTCAAAATATTTTCCGATGATTATAAGCAAGCTTATGATTTAAATGAAATTGATGAAAC
>JAZNVO010000228.1:0-3204 GCA_045592885.1 Alphaproteobacteria bacterium | reverse complement strand
GATGTGGATTCTTGGGGCACTCAAGTGATGACCGGTTACGATATCAAGCTTGAAAACGCTATCATCACGCCGGAAGTTGGGTTGCGTTACTTGTCCGTCAAACAAGAGGGCTATACCGACACGCTTGGAACAACGGTTGCCGGAACTCGGAGCGATTACTTGACAGCTTTAGTTGGGGTAAAAGGCTCTTGGGACATGGGAGCCATTCGCCCAACAGCTGGCGTCACCGTTGGATATGACATTATCTCTGATGACGTGTCAGCGCTCAACACCCTTGCCAATGGCGCAAGTTACACCGTCAACGGCGAAGCTCTTGATCGCTTAAGCACAGGCGTTTCTCTTGGTGTTGAAGCCGACCTTGGCGACCGGACAACCTTGAAACTCGAATATTCCGGAACTTATCGAAAAGAGTATACAGACCACTCTGGCATGCTCAAGTTAGAAGTTAAATTTTAAGACATAAAAAAAGGAGGGCTTTTGCTCTCCTTTTTAAGATTTTTAAGCGCTTTCTTGAGTTTCGATGAGTGATTGGGGTAGGCTTTGGATATTCAAGTCGCCTCCTTCAATTTCTGTCGTGGTATTTTCCGTAACACCTCGGAGTTTTCTGGCTACAGCTCTTGTTCTTGTATCCGCTTCATCAATGGTTTTATAGGCTTGTTCTAAATTCCGTTTAACCTTTTCAATCCAAGCTAAATATTTTTCAAATTCGGTTTTGACTTCGCTGAGTGTTTTCCATACTTCACCGGAACGTTTTTGAATAGCAAAGGATCTAAAACCCATTTGAAGGGAGTTTAAAAAGGCGCCGAGTGTTGAGGGGCCCGCAATCGAAATGCGATATTTTGTTTGAATTTCGCTGGATAATCCCGGTTTTTTCATTACCTCTGCATAAAGGCCTTCTGTTGGCAAAAACATAATAGCAAAATCCGTTGTTTTGGGAGGATATATATATTTGCTTGAAATTCGTTTGGCTTCAAGTTTAATCCGTTTTTCGAGTTCACTTGAGGCAAAATCAATTTGCGCCATATCCCCTTTATCCGAGGCATCAATAAGGCGTTCATAATCTTCAATCGGAAATTTTGAATCAATTGGAATCAAAACATCACCATCTGGTAATTTGACGGCAAATTCAACAACTTCAGCTGATCCTTCTTGAATATGAGCATTTTTAACAAATTGGTCGGGTGAAAGCATTTGTTCTAAAAGGGAGCCAAGTTGAACTTCACCCCATGTTCCCCTTGTTTTAACGTTAGTCAAAACGCGTTTTAATCCGCCGACATCAGAGGCAAGTAATTGCATTTCTCCCAAGCCTTGGTGAACTTTTTCAAGCCGTTCTGATACTTGCGAAAATGATTCTCCCAACCGTTTTTCAAGTGTGACATGCAATTTTTCATCAACAGTTTCGCGCATTTGCTCTAATTTTAGGGAGTTTTCCGTTGTCATTTTGTTAAGTTGCGTTTCAACTGATTGACGAATGGAATCATTGAATTGTAAAAGTGATTGTGCAAGTTCTTGGCGAAGGGCTTTGGCATCTTCTCTGGAAATACGTTCCAATCTTTCAATTTCAGCGCTTAAAGAAGCACTTTTGTTGTTTTTTCCGGAAAAAACTTTGATTGAAACGATTAAAATTAAAAGCGTTAAAATAATGCCGATTGCTCCGGCAAAATAAAGAAAAACCTGTGCCTGCATAAAAAATCCCCTTTACATTGAATAATAAAATTATATATAGTGTAACAAAAGATATGAAAAAAACAATTCTTTTTTTATAAGGATCGGGAATGAAAAGTATAAACCGTTTATTTAATATGTTTTTTAATTTAATTAAATGGCCGGTGGCAGTTTTGATGCTCATTTTTTTTATACCGGCATTTAATGCTGACCTAATTGCTTTTCAAAAATTAACTGATAATGATGTTTTGCTTGAATTTTTCTTGCCTTTTGGTGCAACGGCGGTGTTGTTTATGTTTATGCCGGGGTTAGCCGGATCGTTTTTTGCCATCATGGAACATGAGTTAACTCATATGCTTTTTGCTGTTTTAACGTTCCATAAACCCAAAGGATTGGATGTTAATCAGGATATTGGCGGGTCTTTTTCATTTGAAGGAAAGGGGAATTGGTTGATTGCTCTGGCCCCTTACTTCTTTCCGACTTTTTGGTTTTTTCTTGTTTTGATATTGCCGATTTGTAAGGCAGTTACAGGGCAGATGCCGGATTTTTATCTTTCATTGATGGGAGTTTTCTTGGGATATAATTTTATCGTAACTTGTCTTTCAATCCATCCCAAACAAACGGATTTTAAAGTTGCCGGATATCCCTTTACCATTTGTTTTTTGCCCGGGATCAGCTTTTTGAAATATGGTCTTGTTTTTTGTTATTCCATTAAAGGATGGGAAGGACTTAAAGCTTATATCAGCCTGTTAATTTATCAAACAGAAGTTTTCTTTCAACCTGTTTTGTCATTAATTTAAAAAAAGGAATAATAATCCTTGCTATTTTTCTTGAAATTGTGTATGTTATCTCCTGCTAAATTGGTTTATTTAAAGGAGAAATATTTATGCACCAATACAGAACACATACATGTGGCGCTTTAAGAGCCGAAAATAAAGGTCAGATAGTTAGATTATCCGGTTGGATTCACCGTAAACGAGATCATGGTAATTTATTATTTGTTGACCTTCGAGATAATTACGGCATCACACAATGTGTTTTGGATACATCAAGTGCCTGTTTCCCGATTTTGGAAAAAGTGCGTCCGGAGTCTGTTGTTAAAATTGATGGAACAGTTATTTTAAGAGAGGCGTCAACAATCAATCCAAAAATGGCAACAGGTGAGATCGAAGTGCAGGTCACAAGTGTTGAAGTTTTATCCGAAGCCGAAGTATTGCCGATGCAAGTTGTTGCGGATACGGCTGATTTATCTGAAGAACAACGTTTGACTTATCGCTTTTTGGATTTAAGACGTGAAAAACCGCATGCCAATATTTTGCTTCGTAACGCCTTTGTTCGTTCAATCAGAGAAAGAATGTGGAAGGCTGGGTTTAGCGAATTTCAAACACCGATTTTAACGGCTTCCTCACCGGAAGGTGCTCGTGACTTTTTGGTCCCCTCCCGTTTGCATCATGGAAAATTTTATGCTTTGCCTCAAGCACCGCAACAATTTAAACAATTGTTGATGGTTTCCGGATTTGATCGGTATTTTCAAGTTGC
>JAZNVO010000227.1:0-12336 GCA_045592885.1 Alphaproteobacteria bacterium | reverse complement strand
CAACGCGGAGAAGGGAACATATATGATTTTTTTGAAGTTCCCCAACGCAACACGTGCTCACATGAGACAAACGCGCCATGCTCTATTACGGAAACGGCTGAGGATATATCTATCGCGCAAGGCGTACAAAATATCGCGGCTGAGGATAGAGAAATAAATATAAATAACAATAAGATAAGAATAAATAAATGCGGTGAGGAGAAACAAGTTTCTCCATCACCGCTCAGAAAAGAATTTATATTTTAAGGAGGCTAAACCAGTGTGATTTGTATAATCGCCTTTGAAAATACCCTCATATTCAACAGCGACTTCTGTTTTTTGGTTGATATCTAAACCAACTCGAGCACCGACTTCAATGCCAAACCGGTCAAGATTTTCCGTAACAACCTTGTAACGTGAACCATTTACCAAAGTAACAGAATTTTCCATATCCGGCTCAATGAAATCATATGTGATAGCCGCTCTGAATTCAGGATACCAAGCCAATGTCGGAGAAATAGCATAACCGATCACATATTGAGCACCCAAAATACCCGTTAAAACGTGTCCATTGCCACCTTTAACTTCTTGACCGGCTTGATCGGTATAATCATGTTGATTCAAATAAGTGTATCTCAAACCCAATTCCGGAGAAATCACACCTGTTGCCCAATCACCAAAGACAAATGGCCCTGTTTTTTTACCCATCATAACTTGAGCAGCAAAAACATCAACATCATATTCGGCATCAATTCGTTCTGTAAAAACTTTCTTTTCTTCCTCATAATTTGAACGAGTATACAAAGCTAACCAATTCGTATAAAAACGATTCGGGTTATATTCCCCATAAAGCATAATCGTATGCGAATCAACTTCCGTATCTCTTCCAACAGATTCGCCTTCTGCCATTGTGTAAGCATAAGCAATTCCCATGCGGGTGTTATCAGAAACATGTCCATCAAAACCAACGGCAATGCCTTTATTGTCCATATCAAAACCTTTGTCTGCGTCGTATTCTGATTTTCCATACAACCCTTCCACCCATAAATGAGCTTGTCTGCGTGGGAAATGATAGAATCTTTTGCCACGGTGTTTATATGCCGTTCTTTCCATTGAAACAGACATATGTTTTGAAACAGTAGCTGATAAACGACGGGTAATTTCCGTTGAATGGGCTTGAATAAGCGGGGACACATCCGGAGCAATACCATCTAAAGCATCTTGATACTCTTTTGAATCACAACCCAATCTTTGAGCCATTTCATTCAACACATTTTGAACCCGAATAGCCGTTTCATTACCAACCATTTTTCCTTCTTCAACCCAAGCATTATGAATACATCCGGCTTCAGGACAGATTTTATCATCATCTTTATCGTCCGAGTCCCCCGGTGTTGGCTTAACCGGTTCATCCGGTTTGTCAGAATCATCAGAATCGGACGGATCAGATGGATCAGAGTCATCGGAATCATCAGAATCAGACGGGTCGGATGGATCAGAATCATCGGAATCATCAGAATCAGACGGATCGGATGGATCAGACGGGTCAGATTCTTCCGGCTCTTTCCCTGGTCTTGATAATTGATACTTTCCATCACCCAAATATTTGATATCATACATTTTATTTTCCGTAATATTTTGGAAACCGTTCGGAGCCGTTGCATTCAGCTCACCAGACGCATTCAAAATATGGAAAATTTTTGATTCGCCTTCATTTAAATGTTCACCGGCCGCAACAATAATTGTAATGTCCGTATCGTTCGGAGAAACATAAATGTTATTTGCTTGAATACGACCAAATTCTGTTCCAGAAGCAGCATTAACGTGCGTTAACAACTCTGATCCGTCATACAAATTGATTACATCACCATATAAAATTGTTTTTCCGATATCAATACGACTGTTTGTCACATTAATCGTGCCCGTTTTTCTTTTTGTGAGCGATTCGTGAACATTGATAAAGCCTTTTGTTAAATCATCATCATAGTGTAATTGCAAATCGCTGTTATTTACATTAATGATACCATTGTTGTAAATATCTTCCCCATCAGCAAAAAGTTTAACCTTTTTTGCCGGAAAAGCTACACCCGTATGTGGCGCATAATCCAAATCAATTGTGTCAGAAGCATTGTTAATGGTGAACGTTCCTGTATTATATACAGCGCTTCCGACTCCACTTGCTTTATTATCATAAAACTTTGTTTTATAGGCGTTATTTAATGTGACAGTTCCCGTATTATAGATAGCACCACCTTGAACGGCCGAGTTTTCGGTAAAAACAGCCCCATCAAATGTAGCATTTGCCGTGTTATAAATTGCCCCACCAACGGATGTCGCCGTATTCTTTTCAAATTTATCATTTATTGATGCAAATGTTGAAACCGATTGTCCAGCAGGTGTATCATTTGAAACAGCCCCACCGCCTGTAGCTTTATTTCCGGTATATGTGGAATTTTGAGACGTCATCTTTGAAAGATTATAAACAGCCCCACCAGTATTTTTTGCCGTGTTATTGTTAAAAGTTGCATTTTTAACTTCAGCTTGACCCCGATATGTTCCGATTAAATTTCCATTACCATCAAATTGTTTGATAAAATCATTGGCAACAGCCCCACCGGAACTCGTTGTTCCGTTTGCGCTGTTATTAGTAAACGTATCTCCATTGATTTTTAAATCACCAACATTTTCAACAGCCCCACCGTTTTGAGATGAAACACTATTTCCCTCATAAGTGTTGTTTTGACTGTTCACAACCGAATAATCATGAACAAAAACAGCTCCACCTAATTCAGTGGCCTTGTTATTATAAAATCTGTTCCCTGTTAAAACAGCATTTCCACCAATATCAATGGCACCTGCATGACCTGTCGCATTATTACCGACAAAATCCGAATTTGAAACCGTTAAGGACGCCCTGTCCGTATTAATGGCAGCACCATTATCATTTGTTTTATTTCCGATAAATTTCGAATTTTTGATCGTTGCCGTCGGTGTTCCCGTAACCGTTACGGCTTGTTTGTTCCCATTAGAATCCGTTAATTGAACAGTCTTAATTTTACGAACATGAATAGCACCGCCCACTTCGCTTGTATTACTTAAATTTCCATTTGAAGATCCGGCAAAAACAACATTATCAACATCCAAATTTGAATTGACAACATAAACAGCCGGTGTTTCAGTTGTTACAACCCCAGTCAAATTTGAAACAGAACCATTTACATCCGCAACTGTTGCATTTTTAATGTTCACACCACTCTTCAAAGAACCGATATTTTTAAGCGATAATTTTCCACCGACAGCTTGCGAATTCATATTTGAAATACCAAGTGTCCCCGTAACGCTTTCACTTCCAGAATTTCCACTAATATTCCAGTTCACCGGTTTTGAAACAACCCAAAAGGTCTGTGATCCAATAGCAGAAAGGTTATTTCCGGCAATAATCTCATCACCGGTAACGGCATAATTATATGTATCTCCCGCTACAGCATTTTTGTTAATATTATCAATTTGATTATAAATCCCTCTTTTGTAATCTGTCGCGTAAGAAATATTCGATAAGATTGACAAAAAAGCAATTTGTGACAAAAGAAACGTTGATATAAATTTTTTCATAATACCTCCAAACAACGATAACTGGCCTGCATTATATCACAAAACAACAAAAAAGTCTATAAATATTTTAAATTATCTTTATTATTTTTAAAAATAAAGTAAATTATAGACAAAAACACAAAAAAAAAGAAGGTGAAAGAAACTTCCTTAATTTAAAAAGAACGAACTTTCTGCATTGGCAAATCCAAACGTTCAATAAATTCGGACAACTCTTTATTTTCTTTTTCAGGTAAAATAATCGCCAACTTAAGCATCAAATCCCCTTTATCTTTCACGCCCTTTCCTTTTAAGCGCATTGTTTTATCGCTTCCGGAATAAGGAGGTATCTTAAGAGCAACCGGTCCATAAGGCGTTGGAATATTGATTTTACACCCAAGAATGGCTTCTTTAAGAGTCAAAGGTAAAGTAAGGAACACATTATCTCCCTCTCTTGTGTAAAGAGAAGACTTTTCCACTTTGATTTTGATAAGTGCATCCCCATTTTTTCCGTTATATCCAAGAGCGCCTTGCCCTTTTAATCTTAAAACAGCATCATCAACAACACCGGCCGGAACTTTAATTTTTATTTTTTTATTTTGTTGCAATGTAACCGTTGTTTCGCCTCCCGTAATCGATAAATCAAACGGAATGGTTAAATGATAGCTGACATCTTGGCCTTTTTGATTTCTTTGTTGATTACCTGAAAATCCGGAAAACCCGCCAAAAATATCAGAAAAATCAAAACCACCTCTACCGCCCCCAAACATTGAGGCCAAATCTTCAGGATTAAACCCTTGTCCGGAACTTTTAAATCCATTCCCAAATCCGGAAAATCCGGAAGAATCATACGCTCCTCTTCCAAACGGAGTCGGGTTTCCGTTTTCATCAATTTCACCATTATCATACCGGGTGCGTTTTTCAGCATCAGAAAGCAATTCATAAGCAGCTGTAATACTTTTAAATTTTTCAGCTGCTTTTTGATCCGGATTCACATCGGGATGATACTGTCGTACCAACTTATGATAAGCTTTTTTGATTTCAGAGGCGGAAGCTGTTTTCGAAACGCCCAAAAGTTCATATGGATTGCTCATTTTTATCCTCAACATAAATAATTATTACCATATATAGGGTGAATTATAAAAAAAATCTATGGAAAAAACAAAAAAAATGTTATATTCTTTGTATGATGACGAAAAAAAAGAGTTTTAACGGCTTATTAAAAGCAGCATCGATTGCTTCTGTTTCAACGGCAATCATGCTTATTATCGTGAAAATTTTTGCTTATTTTATAACAGGGTCCGTTTCAATTTTATCAAGCCTGTTTGATTCGGTTCAAGATTTTATGACTTCCGCCGTTAATTACGCTGCCGTTAAACACTCATTACAACCTGCCGATAAAGAGCATCGTTTCGGGCACGGGAAAGCAGAGGCAATCGGCTCTTTAATTCAAGGGGTCATTATTTTTGCAGCAGCCCTCTTTCTGTTAAAAGAGTCCATCGCCAGATTTTTCGCTATCGAACCGTTAAAAGACATTTCATTTGGTATCTGGATAACTCTTTTTGCCATTATTGTGACAATAATTTTGGTTCGTTTCCAGTCTTATGTCATCAAAAAAACAAATTCGTTATCCATTAAAGCTGATCAAGCACACTATACCGGTGATATATTGATGAATATCGGGGTAGTTGCTTCAATGTTTTTTGCTTATTATTTCGAACTTTATATCATTGATGCCTTATTTGGTGTTGCCGTTTCCGTTTATTTATTCATAGCGGTGATCGGTATTGGGAAAGAAGCCGTTTCCATGCTGATGGATACAGAAGTAGATGACACCATTCGACACGACATTGAAAAAGAAGTGTTAAAACATAAAGAAATAAAAGAAATTGTTGATTTAAAAACAAGATTATCCGGAGACATCATGTTTATTCAATTTTGCACCAAAATGGATCCGAGTTTAACACTTAAAAAAGCCCATGATATCATAGATTTAATCGAAACAGATATTTTGAAAAAATACCCAACCGCCGAGATGATTATTCATCCGGAGCCTGCCCTTACAAAGGATGAAAAATGATAGTAGATTCACAAAAAGAAATAATTGAAGCCCTCAAAAATCCCAAACTTTATCCCGCAAAGTGGCACGTTAAAGAAGTTGAAGTCGAACAATCACATATTGCCATTTTGTTTATGGCCGGCGACTATGTTTTCAAATTAAAACGAGCCGTTTTAATGACCGATGTTGATTTATCAACGCCGGCTAAAAGAAGACTTGCTTGCGTACAGGAAATGAAACGAAGCACTGTGTATGCACCCAATTTGGTTTTGGGTGTTCGTTCTGTCAGAAAACTCAAAAACGGGCGTATCTGTATCGGCGGGAAAGCAGGCGAAGAGGTTGACACAATTATTGTTTTGCACCGTTTCCAAAAAAATGAAATTTTGGGAAATATCTTACCTCATCCTTCTTTTTCAAGATTTGAAGCGATGGATTTGGCCGAACAATTAGCTGAATTGCATTCTAAAGCCAAAACATTTCGATCCAAATGGGGTGCTCAAACAGTTCAAAACATTATTTTGGACACTGAAAGAGTTTTGGGGTGTTTTTGTCCGTATATTTTTGAAAAGAAAAAGCTGGATACTTTAATGAAAAACATGCTTAAAAATGTTTTCATTCATTCAAGATTAATTGACATGAGAAGTAAAAGCGGACATGTCAGAAAATGCCATGGGGAACTGTTACTCAGCAATATTGCAAAAAAAAACGAAAAATACCTTTTCTTTAGCCCGATTGAATATAATGACAGATCCGAATCGATTGATACGCTTTATGATTTGGCTTATTTATTGATGGATTTTGAAATGAGAGGCATGCGAAAACTTTCCAATATATTATTCAATCATTACCTGGCTCACATGAATGATGTGGAAGGATATCCTTTGCTTGCACTTTATCAATCAATGAGGGCAATGTCAAGAGCGGCAATTTGCGCCAAACGCACACTTGTTTTAACCGGAAATGAAAGACGCGAAGCTGTGAAACAAGCCCGTCGTTATTTTGATTATGCCTGTGAATTCATGACATCTTTTCCCCCTGTTTTGCTTGCTTGCGGTGGTTTATCCGGTAGCGGTAAATCGCGCGTTGCAAGAGAAATCGGTGGCTTTTTTAACCCCGCTCCCGGCGCCGTCATTTTAAGAGATGATATTGTAAAAAAACAAATCAACGGGTGTCCGATTGATCAGCATTTTGATAAAGCATTTGACACACCGGCAGTGGAAAAGGTCGTCTATGAAATTTTGCGCCAAGAAACAAAAAAGGCCCTCTTTAAAGGATGCACCGTTATTGTAGACGCGCTTTTTTATGATGAAGAAGAACGAATAAAAATTGAAGAAATTGCAAAAGAATTAAAAGTCCCATTTATTTCATTATGGATGGACGCTCCTTTTGAAGTGCGTTTAAAACGTGTTCAATCAAGAAAAAGGAATCCATCGGACGTCAGAACACAAGAAGATCTTGAAAAACAATTATCTTTAGAGACGGGAAATGTCACTTGGCCAAAAATAATAACCGACAAATCCAGAGAAGAAACTGTTCAATCGGCAATAGATTTATTAAAAAAACACTGTCCAAAATGCGTTTTAAACGATAAATAAATCAACAAATTAATAAAAAAAACAAAAAAAACGAAAAAAAAGCTTGAAATTTATTTTTTTTTGATGTATATATAGAACCATTCTGATGCACCCGTAGCTCAATTGGATAGAGCATCTGACTACGGATCAGAAGGTTGTAAGTTCGAATCCTGCCGGGTGCGCCATAATTAAAACCGCTACAAAGCGGTTTTTTTTATGAGCAAAATCGGCAGATGAGAACTTACAAGACAGAAAAAAAGCCCGAGAAAATTCGAGCTTTTTTTATTTCAAATTAATTATTCTTCATCCATATATTTTCGACCGGATTTCCAATAATCATATCCCGTCATAACTGTCAAAATCGCTGCCCCCCATAAAGCAATTTGACCCAATGTATAAAGAGCATTAGCATATGCACCACTAAAATTAGGTTCCGCAACCATCAGCATTGGCAAAGCAACCATTTGACAAGCCGTTTTCCATTTTGCTAACCGTGTCACCGGACAACCAACTTTAATTTCGGCCAAAAATTCACGCAATCCGGAAACCAAAATTTCGCGACATAAAATAACAACAGCCGGAATAATACCCCAATCACCTAAACGCGCCGTATAGGCCAACATCAACAATAAGGCTCCAACCAACAATTTATCAGCAATCGGATCCAATACACGACCAAAGCGGGACAATTGATTCCAATGGCGTGCCAAATAACCATCTAAATAATCACTAATTCCCGCCAACGCAAATAACACAACACCAAACCAAGCCCAAAAAGCACCTGGGAAAAAGAATGTGGCCACAATTCCGGGAATCGCCCAGATTCGGAATAATGTAAGCAAATTTGGAATATTCATCTGTTTTTTAACATCTTTTTTAACTTGCTCAACCATTTCTTTATTCACAAAAGATTTTTTTTGCTGAGCCGTAACAATCACATCTTCAACTTCAATTGAAGAAATTTCTGTTTCGACAACCGGCATTTCTTCAACAGATTTTACAGGATCTTTTTTTCTTATCGTTCCTGGTTTTATGGTTGTTTTTGTTGATTTCTTAACCGGTTTTTTATTTGTTTTTTTTGCTGTGACCATTGTTTTCACCTCTTTTTTTTATTCTCTTTTTTCTTTATACGCTAATCATGATAAAATGTATATATTTTTTTTGCAATTTTTTCACTTATTCCATCAACCTTCATAATTTGCTCTAATGATGCACCGGCAATTGCCTTTGCGGAGCCAAAATGTGCCAACAGATCTTTTTTTCTTTTTTGTCCAACCCCTTCAATATCCAAAATCGTTTCATGAAACATATTTTGTGCTCTGCGTTTTCTATGCGATCCAATAGCAAAACGATGTGCTTCATCTCGTAAACGCTGTATCAAATGAATTAAATCACTTTTCAAATCCAAATGAATTTCCTCATTCGGTCTTGTTCCCAAAAAGAGGGTTTCTTTTCCTTTATTACGTTCCTCTCCTTTAGCGACAGCCAAAACAGCAATATGTTTAACACCCAATTCATTCATCATTTCCAAAACAGAAGAAAGTTGCCCTTTACCCCCATCAATTAACATTGCACTTGGCAAATTATTTTCTTTCATTCCTCGAGTCAAACGACGATACATAACCTCTTTCATCATACCAAAATCATCGTTGGTCTTCGCCATTGTGCCATCAATATTAAAGCGTCGATAATTCTTTTTTTCAAAACCCCGAATGGAAGCAGATACACAAGCTCCAACCGCCGATGCCCCTTGAATGTGGCTATTATCATAAATTTCAACTGTTTCAAGCTTTTCGATTTCTAAAAGATTTTTAAGTTCTTCCCACGTCTTTTCATTGATTTCTTTTTCATTCATTTCTCGTTCAAAAGCATGTTTTGCATTTTTAATCACCTGTTCCATTAATTTATGTTTTGATCCACGTGAAGGAGCCTCATCAACGTGAATAAGTGTTCCCGCTTGCTGACTTAATGCCTCTGCCAATCCGATAGGCACTTTACAGGAAAGAAGAATATATTTAGGGGGCAAAACCTTATCATAAAACTGCATCAAAAAAGAAGCCAATGATTCTTCCGGAGCATCTTCATCAATATCAGCTAATGCGTGAAAAACATTTCCTTCTGCTCTTCCACCACGATAAAAAAAGATTTGCACGCCGGCTCTTGATCCATCAACATAATACGCAACAAGATCTGTGTTTTTTATCACCACTTCCGCATCAGTATTTTGAATATGATTAAGAGCAAGAATTTTATCACGAATAAGAGCTGCTTGTTCATATTCCATATTAGCTGAAAGAATTTCCATTTCTTTTTTTAAACGCGACTGAATATCTTGATTTTCACCACGCATAAACGCTTTTGCTTCTTGAACACTTTTATGATAATTCTCTTTTGAAATACAGTGACAACAAGGCCCTAGACATCTTTTAATCTGATACAACAAACAAGGTCTTGTTCTATTTTTAAAATATGAATCGGAACAAACCCTTAATCCAAAAATTTTTTGAAGTTCCGTTAATGTCTGTTTCACCGCCAAAGCAGAGGAAAAAGGCCCAAAATAAGCCCCTTTTAATTTACGAGATCCACGATACTTAATTAATTTCGGATATTCTTCATCCGTTATAACAATATAAGGATAACTTTTATCATCTTTTAATAACACATTATAAAACGGTCGATATTTCTTTATCAAATCATTCTCAAGTAAAAAAGCTTCCGTTTCACCGGCTGTTTCGATTACAATCAACTCATGTGTTTCACTCACCATTTGTTTAATTCGGTGAGAAAGACGATCTGTTAATGTATAATTTGTTAAGCGTTTTTTTAAGTTTTTTGCCTTTCCGACATAAAGAACTTTTCCCGTTTCATCAAGCATTCGATAAACGCCGGCTTTTTTTGAAACGTGTTTTATTTTTTCTTTTAAAAATTCTGTTCCTTTTAATTTTTTTTCCATAACAGAAGTATGATAAAAAATTATTTCAAAATCAACGATTATTTCTTGTAAAAAAAAATAAAAGAGTTTATAGTGAAAACATCAGGGATTTTATCAGGGGTCAAAAATGGGGTTCATTAAATCAGTTCTACTTGCATCTGTTTTATTGCTTCCGCTTGCGTCACAAGCCAGCGTTTCCACACTTGTGGCCGACACAAAAAGCGGATTAATATTGGCATCAAAAAATGCGACTGAACAACAATACCCTGCCTCTTTAACAAAAGTGATGACCTTGTATATGACCTTCAGTGCCATTGAACGTGGTATTTTAAAAATGGAAGATCGTCTGCCGGTTTCATTAAAAGCTGCCAAACAACCACGCTCAAAGTTATATGTCAGACCCGGCCAAACGATTTCTGTTAAAGATGCCATCATGGCACTTATCATCAAATCAGCAAACGATGTTGCCGTTGTATTAGCTGAAGCATTGGCTCCTTCAGAAGAGGAATTTGCTCGTATGATGACAAAAACCGCCAGAAATCTGGGATTAAAAGAAACAACATTTAAGAATGCTTCCGGATTACACAATCCGGACCAAGTAACAACAGCTCAAGACATGGCCATTTTAACTATGGCAATGATTCACCACTTTCCAAAATATTATAAATTATTTTCAAAAAAATCCTTCACATACAATGGTCGAGTTTATCGATCTCATAATCACGTTCAAAAACGATATGCTGGCGCAGAAGGGTTGAAAACAGGCTATATTTCCGCAGTCGGATACAATATCATTTCAACTGCAAAACGCAATGACAATCGATTGGTATCCGTCGTCATCGGTGGCGATACGGTAGCCCAACGCGACAGACAGGCCATGCGTCTTTTAGATAACGGATTTTCAAAAATCAAACAACAAAAAAGCACTCAAAAGCTTTTAAACAAAAAAGCATTGCTTGAAAAACCGGATCTGACATCAGAACTCAAAATTATGGCAAAACGTCTGGATACTGTCATCAAATCAAAAAATTCTGTCAGTCGCTTAAGTTTGTTGAATCTCAATCCCTTTGGAACCAAAACGGCTATTGCCGCTGAACCGATTGACCCTTACAATGACAAAGTCACAGAAGAAGGGAGTGTATACGAAGAAGAGCGGGCCGAACTTTCAGGAGATATCATCTATCAACAAAAAACCGATTCTGACAACAACAAAATTATAAATGAAGTCACACCCGAAGTCGAAAACAACCCGATTGTGCAAACAGAAACATTAACGACGAGCGAGACTCCTGCAGAAGAAATTATTATTCCAACACGAAATGAACCACGCGCTGTTATCAACGCTCTTTCCCCCCAAAAAAATACAGAAACATCACGCAATCAGGGAATTCAAGTCGGTGCTTTCAGAACGGCAGAAGCAGCACTCAACCAAGCAAAAAGAGCCGCCAAAATTTTAAATATGCCCGAATCAAACATTCATACACCGGAAGCTCTTCCTCTCATTCGTGCCAGAGTGTATGGATTTAAAGATCGAGAAGAAGCAAAAGAAGCTTGTCAAAAACTCAAAAATCATCACATGAATTGCATTGCCCTTCCCTCCGGACAATAAATTTATTATAACAAAAAAGAGCTGTTGATTTTTTAGATTATTTCGGTATAATAATTTATATGAGAACAAAGTTGTTTTTAACTTTTCTATTGTTTGCTTTTACCTTGTTTCTTCCTCCAGAAGAGGCAAAAGGGGAATTCATTGAAGAAAATGAAATCTCTACAAAAGACGGATCTTGTAGCTTAAGATATTTAACTGATAAAAATATCAAAGGATGGTATTTTGATGCCAAAGACATCACCTGTTCTGAAGATGGGTGGTTAGACGGCTATCATGATTTAACCATACGTAATGCTTTTTCAAAACCGGTAGAACAACTTTACGGTTATTTTTCATATGGTTATTGGACAGGAACAGCTTTTGTAAAATCCCCTTTTTTGACAAGGTTAACAGAAGAAAACGGCGATCAAAAGGCAACCTTTTTGCTTGCACGTGATCCGAATTATCATTTAGATTACATCGGGCAAATGATTTCAAAACAAGATAAAACAGGCTCTTACGGCGCATTTCAAGTCTGTAATCCATTTAAATTATTGATTGTAACGGAAAACATCCCCGTTTTTGCAGACAAGAAAAAACAACGCCTTATTTTTAA
>JAZNVO010000226.1:0-1645 GCA_045592885.1 Alphaproteobacteria bacterium | reverse complement strand
ACCCCTGATAAAAATTCCAATTTTTATTATATTCCTTAACGTGTTTTAAACAAAACCAATAATGATTTTTAAGCGACCGATCTTTCGGCGCCCTATATTCACCAGGAGCATCACAATCCGGCATATCACATTTTCGTTCTGTTTGTGATGTTTTTTTTATCATTTTTTCCCTTTTTATGTTTTGAACTATTGATTTTTACAACTTTAGGTTGCATATAATATGCGAACAATAACTTTTGTCTCTTTTTTAATAAGTTATTATACCTTATTTTTCATCTTTATTAAAGGAGTTTTTTTTATGTTAATATGCAAAAATGTCATTGTGAACGGACGAAGAACAAGCATGCGTCTTGATCGGGAAACTTGGATTTCTCTTTCAGATATTTGCTTAAGAGAAAAAATAACCATTCATGAACTTTGTTCAAAAATTGACCGTATGAGAGATAAAGCCGGCCTATCGGGAGCAACAAGGCTTTTTGTTTTAATGTATTTCAGATATATTTTGAATAAATATGAAAGAGATAAATTTCCTCTTTCAACCGATTACAATCCGGAACGCGTTTTAACAATTTAAAACTCATAAATCCGCTAAAATTTTTTAAGCGGATTTTTTCATACCCTTTCATTTGACACAAAATAAAAAAAATGATAAAATATGTTTAAATTTTTAAAAGGTTATCAAATGAAAAAAAAGCATTTTAATAAAGAAAATTCAAAATCAAATCAAACAACAGGTAAAGACATCTATCTTTATGGAAAACATCCGGTTTCTCTTGCACTTGAAAATAAAAGAAGAATCATCAAAGAAGTCTTGTTGCTTGCAACAGCTCAAGACAAAATTAAAATTCCGAAAAACATTCCGTTTAAATTTGTCACAAAAGAGCAAATTGAAGCTCATGTCGGAAAAGAAGCCGTTCACCAAGGAATCATTGCGAGATGTGCCCCTCTTGCACCATTAGATACACTGGATATCATTGCTGAAGCGAATCAAAAAGAAAAAGACTTAATCGTTATTTTAGATCAAGTCACAGATCCGCATAACATCGGCGCCATTATGCGATCAGCCGCCGCATTCAATGCAAGTGCCGTTCTTATTCCGCAAAACGGCGCACCGGATGAAACAGGTGTTCTTGCAAAATCTGCCAGCGGTGCTTTAGAACTGATTCCGCTTATCAAAGTTAAAAATCTTTCAAGAGCAATGGATGAATTAAAAGAAGCGGGATTTTGGTGTATCGGTTTAGATGGATATGCAAAACACAGTATTTATCAAACAAAACTTCCCAAAAAAGCCGTTATTGTTATGGGATCAGAAGGGGATGGTTTGCGTCGTCTAACAGCGGAAAAGTGCGATGATACGGTAAAACTGCCAATGAATCCGAAGGTCGAAAGTTTGAATGTATCAAACGCTTGTGCCGTTACACTTTATGAGTGGAACAGACAACATTTAAGCGGAGAATAAATGAACAAAGTTCAACAGGCCTTTTTAAAAAACGGATTTAATAAAGAAGAATTGAATAAAATTATTCCTTTTTTTATGAATAAAAATCAAAATCCATTTGAAAAAACGGATGTTGAAAAACGCCTTGTCGAACTTTTTTCAATTTTAAGAACTTTTAATTTAAAAGATTCTGATATCAAAAAAGCC
>JAZNVO010000225.1:0-7686 GCA_045592885.1 Alphaproteobacteria bacterium | reverse complement strand
TTTATTTTAACCTGTCAGATACATAAACCCGATAGGTGGGTAAGCTGACTTTTATTTCAAAAAGCAATTTCTGTTTGTTATTTTCTGATTTGATTTTTTTTTTTTTTTTAATGTCAATGTTTAAACAATTAACCCCTGTTTTATAACAGAAAAAATCCTTTCTTTTTGCTGAACGAAAACCATTTTTCAACGATTGGCAAAATGCATCGGTGCTTTGTTTGTCACCAAGGGTTGTTGGCAATGTAAAAGTCTTTTTGTTTATCTTGACAAGGGGATATACCTTTTGAAGGTTAAAAGAAGATGATTTGTTGCAGGGGAGGGGTGGAACTCATTGAAAATAATGATGTTTTTGAATCGCAATGACGGCCGGTATAACCTTTAAAACAAATACAAGCTCCACTCCAAGATCCGGCAAATCCGTTTTGGCATAAGTTAGGATCAAAAGAGGTTTCTTCAATGTTATATAAACCGGTGTCTTTTTTATTAAGACCGATAAGACCGGCAGTTGCTATTATCAAAAAGAAAAAAAGTGGAATATATTTCATTGTTCCCCCAAAAATTGGCATTAAAGTAACATACAATTAAATTATATTTAATACCAAAAAGAAAAAAAATTTTTGTTGCTTTTCATTTATTGATGGTATATAAAAATAGGATATTATTATTTAAATGAGGTTGTTAATGGATCAATTGTTTGTTTTTAAAGGTGATTTGCCAAAAGAACTCTCTTTTGAAGGGCCGGTCGCTGTTGACACGGAAACAATGGGCCTTAATTTATTGAGAGACCGGTTGTGCCTTGTTCAGCTTTCAGATGGCAAGAAAAATGCTTATTTGGTTCAAATTATCAAAGGAGTTGATTGTCCGAATTTGAAAAAAGTTTTGACAGATCCCTCTGTTTTGAAAATTTTCCATTTTGCCCGTTTTGATGTTGCCAAAATTTTGAATGATTTGAATGTAGAGGTTTTCCCTGTATATTGCACAAAAATTGCTTCCAAGTTGGCCAGAACGTCCAGTCCGTCGCATAGTTTGAAATCTCTTTGTTTTGATTTGTTGGGAGTGACGCTTGAAAAAGAACAACAAACCTCGGATTGGGGATGTGAAACATTGACGCCTGAACAGCAAAAATATGCTGCAAACGATGTTCTTTATCTGCATCAATTGAAAGAACATCTGGATGTCTTACTTCAACGGGAAGGACGATATGAGTTGGCTTTGAATTGTTTTGATTTTTTAAGAACAAGAGCAAAGCTTGATTTGTTGTCATTCAATGACCCGGATGTTTTTTCTCATTAAGGAGTTTTTTTATGACGAAAGAGGAATTGATTCAAAGTGCCTGTCAGGTGATTGATAAAGAGATTAAAGGGCTTGAAATCTTGAAACAAACATTCTCGGATGCTTTTGTTCAGGCAGTGGAAAAAATGATGTCTGTTAAGGGGCGTATCATTATTTCAGGGATGGGCAAAAGCGGTCATATCGGTCAAAAAATTGCCGCAACTTTGGCTTCAACCGGTACGCCGGCTTTTTTTGTTCATCCGGGAGAGGCAAGCCACGGAGACTTGGGAATGTTGACAAAAGATGATTTATTGTTGGCAATTTCAAATTCTGGTGAAAGTAAAGAAATGGCAGATATTATTTCATATTCTCGTAGGTTTGGCATTCCTATGATTGCAATAACCAGTGTGATGGACAGCACGATGTCTAAAGCTGCCGATTTGACATTATTGATTCCAGACAAAAAGACGGCTCCGGAAGCCTGTCCGCTCGGATTGGCTCCAACTACATCAACGACAACAACACTTGCTTTGGGTGATGCATTGGCGGTTGCTTTAATTGAACAAAAAGGTTTTTCGGCTGAAGAATTCAGAGACAGACACCCGGGCGGAAAATTGGGCAATGTTTTATTGCGCGCCAGGGATTTAATGGTCAAAGGAGATGAAATGCCTTTGGTTCCTCAAAATATGTCAATGTCTGAAGCTTTGGTAATTATGACGGCAAAAAGTTGGGGATGTTTAGGGGTGTTGAATGGGGAAGGCACCTTAATTGGGATGATCACAGATGGTGATTTGCGTCGTCACATGGGAAGTGATTTGATAAATAAAACAGCCGGTGATATCATGACGAAAAATCCCAAAACGGTTATCGGTGATATTTTGTGTGTCGAAGTTTTAAGATTGATGAATGAAAAAAAGATTACAAATTTGTTTGTTGTTGATGCTGAAATGAAACCGTTAGGGTTGTTAACCATGCATTTATTGTTACAGATGGGTGTGGCTTAATCAGGCGAGGGAATTGATGTTCACATTACGGCTTTTGAAAATAAAAATACATTCACGTCGGGTATTCGTCTTTAAAAGATGTCTACCGATTTTTGCGTTTTTATTGGCTTCTATGATGCTTGTTTGGCCGGCTTTTGTTGGGCACAAAGAAAAGTTTTCCGTGGCCGTTCCATCAATAAATGATATTAAAGGTGGGGATGTTGATATGGAAAATGTGCGTTTCTTTTCAAAAGATAAACGCAATAATCCCATGAATGTTGTTGCCGTTTCGGTTCAAGAAATTGATCCCGAAAAGAAGATTTTAAAACTGAATGATCCGAAAGCAACCTATAAAACGGCAGATAATATTTTGTTGACATCTGTCAGCACATATGCATTGGCATTTCAAAATGAAAAATATCTTTATTTTGAAAATGAAATTTATTCAACAACGGATACGGGGTATGAAGCTGTTTCCGAAAAAGTAACTTATGATTATGACAAAAATACGATAGCGAGAGATTTTCCTGTTTTTATTAAAGGATTGGCCGGTATGCTTCAGGCAGAAGGTGTTTTTGTTCAGGATAAGGGCGAAAACGTTCAGTTTAAAGGGAAAACAAAAACGCTTTTGTTTAAAACGGAAAAGACACTACACGATGTGAAAGAGTTAAAGTTTGAAAATTTAGATGAGTATTTTAAGAAGAATGCGGGATCTGTTAAAGTTACAAGTGAAAACGGGCTGATCATTGATCAGGTTCAAAAAACAATCACTGCAATGAAAAATGCGCATGTGTATCAAGAAAAAGATTATATAAAAGCTGAAAAAATTATCCTGACATATAAAAAAGATCAATATAAAAATAATCAGGTTGTGAAAGCACAAGCCTATCAAAAAGCACAGGCTTTTAGTCAAAATAAAACAGCACAAGCCGAAGAAATGCTTTTATATAAAGAAAAATCGGATATTCAAAAGGCCTTAAATTTGGTGAAAAACTATTATAAAGAGGGTAAATCTGATGATATTTCCCAAGTTGTCCGATTAAATAAAAAAGCGCTTGTCAAAGAAGCTGATTATTTGATTTTAGCAGATAAAATGTATATTTTTTATAAACCACTTAACAAAACGGATTCTGAAATTGATCGGGTGATTGCAATCGGTAATGTTCGGGCCTCAAATCAAAATCAACAGATTGAGGGGGAATATGGAATTTATAATCCTTCAACAAAAATGATTGACCTTTATGACAATGTTCGGTTAAAACAAGGGGATAGTATTTTAACGGGTGATTGGGCCAATTTGAATCTTGAAACGGGTTTAAGTTCGTTGAAATCGAAAGAAAAAGATCAAAAACGGATTAAAGGAAGTTTGATCCCGAATGATTTTGAACAGGAAAGAGAGGAAAAATGATTATACCGCAACGAGGGCTTGTTGTAACAAATTTAAGTAAAAGTTACAAGAAGAGAACGGTTTTAAAGGATGTTTCCTTATCGGTGCAACAAGGGGAGGCGGTTGGTCTTTTGGGACCAAACGGGGCTGGGAAGACAACTTCTTTTTATTGCGTAACGGGATTGATTTCCCCTAATACCGGAAAAATAACCTTAAATGGTATTGATATTACGAAATTTCCCGTGTATAGACGCGCTCGGTTAGGAATTGGGTATTTACCGCAAGAGGCTTCGATTTTTAGAGGACTGAATGTTGAAGATAATATTCGAGCTGTTTTGGAAGTCGTTGAAAAAAATGAAGAAAAAAGGGAACAGGAATTGGATTCTCTCTTGAAAGAATTTTCAATTGAACATTTAAGATTTTCACCTTCAAGGGCGTTGTCGGGTGGTGAGCGACGTCGTTTGGAGATTGCAAGGGCATTGGCTTCTCGTCCGTCGTATATTTTGTTGGATGAGCCGTTGGCCGGAATTGATCCGATTGCGGTTGGAGAAATTAAGGAGTTGGTTGCGCAACTCAAAAACAGAGGTCTCGGTGTTTTGATTACGGATCATAATGTTCGTGAAACATTGAGTATTATTGACAGAGCCTATATTCTGCATGACGGGGTTGTTTTGAAACAGGGCACACCTGAAGAAATTATTGCTGATGAAAACGTCCGTAGAACATATTTGGGCAAAAACTTTTCTTTATGAATAATAGTGAGGTATTTATGACACAAGTGAAAAAAATTGGTATTTTAACAAGTGGCGGTGATTGTTCCGGCTTAAACAGTGTGATTCGAAATGTTGTTTTTGCCGCAAATAGCAAGGGGTGGGAAGTTGTTGGCATTTTTGATGCAACTGATGGTCTTTTTTCAAGACCGATGAGATATCGTGATTTAAAAGTGGCAGATTTTGATTTCCCATATGCTGCTTTGGGCGGAACAATGCTTGGAACAAATAATACCGGAAATCCGCATATTCAGAAAAAAGCTGATGGCACAACCGAAGAATTGACGGATGAAGAATTGAATGAACGTTTTAAAGAAGGCGTTGAAGAATTGGGTATTTCTGCTTTGGTTGTTGTCGGTGGTGACGGTTCGATGGCTATTGTCAGTAAATATTGTAAGATGGCCGGCATTTCAATGATCGGCATTCCAAAGACAATCGATAACGATGCACCTGGAACGGATAAAGCTATCGGTTTTGCAACAGCAGTTGGAGTTGTGACGAATGCCTTGGATAATTTGACAACAACGGCGACATCACATAATCGTATTATGATTGCGGAAGTTATGGGACGTGGAGCAGGGCATTTAGCGTTAGAAGCCGGTGTGGCTGGATTTGCTGATGTTATTTTGATTCCGGAAGTGAAATATTCATATGAAAATGTTGTTGCCAAATTAAAGGAAATTCAAAAGAAGGGAAAACGATTTGGTCTTGTTGTGATTGCCGAAGGCGTGAAAACACCGGACGGTAAACATATCTTTGCTGCAAACGGAAAAACATTTCAAGGTGTTTCACAATATTTTGTTGAACATTTGCAAGAAGAAGGCTTTAATGTTCGTGCCAATGTTTTAGGACATATTCAAAGAGCGGGTGTGCCGGTTCCTTCTGATCGGTTGTTAGCAGCTCGTTTTGCAACAAGAGCAGTTGATTTGATTGAAGGAGGAGCTGATAATCGCGTTGTTGTATATCAAGAAGGTCGTGTGACGGATATGGATTTGAATCAAGTTTTGAAAATTGCAAATACACCGGTTGATCCTAAAGGATCTTTGGTCAGAACGGCCAGAGCTTTGGGAATTTATGTCGGTGAAGCAGATTAAAATTTGTTGGACACTTGCTTTTTTAAAAGAAAAACATTATACTAAGATATGTAACAAAGGAGTTTAATATGGATAAAATTGAAAAACACTTAAAAGCATTAAAAGAAAAACATGCTGAATTAGATGTTAAACTGGCTGAAGAAGAAGCACGTCCTTTACCGGATAGCTTGAAAATTCAAGAATACAAAAAGCAAAAATTAGCGGTTAAACAAGAAATTGAAGCTATTGAAAATAAATAATAATTTTTGATTTGAAAAAAAGCCTTCTTTTGAAGGCTTTTTTTGTTTGACTTTTTAACTCCTTATTATATAGAATGCTTTTATATGATTTTAAATGGGAAGATAGGGAGACTTTTATGCTGAAAAATCCGCTTAGATTATTTAATCTATCAACTTTTTTGCAAACACAAATTTTAATGTTGCCGGTTTTGTTGCTTTTCTATCAGGAAAATGGCTTAACTCTTCGTGATTATTTTTTATTTCAGGGTATTTTTTCAATTACAGCACTTTTGTTTGAGATTCCTGCCGGTTATTTGGGCGATATTTTCCCACGTCGAAATATGCTTATTTTTTCATTTTCAATGTTTTTATTGAGATTGATTTTATGGTCATTTTTAGTTGCCGGTTTCCCTCTTTTTAAATCAAACGCTTATTGGATTATTTTATTAGGGGAGGTGCTTTACTCACTTTCAAAAGCCTCTTATGCCGGTGTAGCAGATGGATATATTTATGATTATTTGAAAAGTCAGCATAAGACAAACCGAATGCTTCAAAAATATGGCAAAATGAATTTTTGTATGTCTGTTGGAACAGCAATTGCTTCTTTTCTTGGACCGATTTTGTATCAACGTTATGGGTTTGGGACTTTAATTACAATGGAAATGATTTTTAATATTTCAGCTATTGGATTATTGTTCTTCTTACCAAAAGTTCCATCTGTCAGAAAACGAACGATTGGGTTAAAAGCAAAATATAAAGAAATATATACAATTTCAAAAAATGCTCTTAAAAATCAAAAAATAAAATATTATATGTTTTATTCCGGTATGCTTGCGGGAACAACAATGGTTTTCGTGTGGAGCTTTCAACCATTAATGAAAACGGCGGGCATTCCTGTTGTTTTATTTGGGGTAATTTATGCTATTAATCATGGATGCCGCGCATTGGCAGGGATTATGTTGCCAAAAATGATTGAAAAGTTAACATTGAAAACTATTGGTAAAATAACATTTATATTGTTTGTCATATCATTTTTATCTTGTTCAGCAGTTGTTCGATTTGCATCACCGGTCTTGGGTTTTGTGTTATTAACATTTATTTGTATTGTGATTGGTTTTCAATTAACATTTACATTAGGGAGTGTTTCAAGATTGCATAATTATGTTGGCTCAGAAGAGCGTTCAACTGTCTCATCTGTTAATTATATGATTTCAAGGTCTATTGCGGGGATGTTGCTTATTTTATTTAAATTTTTACCAGATAGTATTTCACTTCAAAATTCATTCTTTGTATATTTAACGATCTTCTTGATCAGTTTATATCCGCTTTCAAAGATTTTGAAATCAAAAGAAGTATAGCCAACAAAAAAAGGGAACAAAGTTAAGTTGTTCCCCTTTTTTTTGTGTTTGGATTGAATTTGAATGAAAAAGGATGTTTTTAATTTTTTATAAAAATTATATATCAGTATTTGAATATTCCTATGTCATTAAATAAATTAAATATGTTTGATTATTTCTTTATAGTTAAAATCAATTTTTATTCTATAGATTCAAACTCCATAGTTTTATAAAATTCCAAAGTCAGAATATTTTTGTTGTATACTTCTAATCACGGGCTATCGCCTCGAACTCGCTGGCTCCAAATCCCCCAACGCTCTCCATATAAAAACACCACCCATAAAGGGTGGAATTAAAAAAGGGAAAGAGCAGAGGGATGTTTTAAAATGCGCTGGGATTGTAAATTGGCTAAAGCACAATTTATCCCTTGGTTTATTTCATAAATCCGCGGGACGCTTTTTTTTCATAAAGAAAAAACAAGCTCTCTTCGTTCGGCGACCTTTGTCCGCCTCTCTGCGCCGAACATGGCTTCGTTCACCAAAGCACGTCACTATTTACAAAAACACCACCCATAAAGGGTGGTGTTTTTGTAAATAGTGAGCGCGCCAAGGATAGCTCGGGATAA
>JAZNVO010000224.1:0-4786 GCA_045592885.1 Alphaproteobacteria bacterium | reverse complement strand
AGACTGGAATTTTATCGTCCGCCGGAACGTGGTTTTGAGCGGGAAATTAACAAAAGATTGACCTATTGGAAAGAGCTTAGAGAAAAAAAACAAAAAAAGAAAAAAATTTAATTGCATTATTTAAATAGTTTATATATAAAGAGTTATAAGGAGACAGTCGTGGCGCAAGTTCAAATTATAAAAGTAAAAAAAGACGATGAGGGAATTCGTTTGGATAGGTGGTTTCAGCGTCACTATCCGGACCTTAAGAACGGGCAACTTCAAAAACTCATCCGTGGGAAAAACATCAAGGTAAACGGACAAAAAACATCAACGGATTTCCGCTTGAGTATTGGGGATGAAATCAGGGTGCCCCCACTGCAAATCGAAACAAATTTATCAAAAAATACACCCAGAAATCTTTCAAAAGCTGATATTGATTTTATGCAATCACTTGTCATTTATAAAGATGAGGATGTCATTGTGTTGAATAAACCGGCCGGTATTTCCGTTCAAGGTGGGACAAAAACAACACGGCATATTGATGGGCTTTTGGATGCTCTTCGTTTTGAAAAAGACGAAAAGCCCCATTTGGTTCATCGGTTGGATAAAGATACATCCGGTGTTTTGATCTTGGGCCGTTCGGCAAATGCTGCTGCTGCATTAGCGGCTTCTTTTAAACAAAGAAAAGCTGTGAAGGTATATTGGGCTGTTGTTGTCGGAAAGCCGAAATTGTTATCCGGAAAAATAGATGCACCACTTTCAAAATTGACCGGCGCTCAAGGAAAAGAGCAGATGAAAATTGATTTTGATAACGGCCAAAAAGCGCAAACACTTTATCGGGTCATTGATTCTTTGGCTCGAAAGGCTTCTTGGCTTGAAATGTGTCCGTTAACAGGGCGAACACATCAGTTGCGTGTGCATTCAATGGCATTGAACACGCCGATTATCGGGGATATAAAATATGGGGGTGAACGGGCTTTATCCGTTGGAATGGATGAAGGAGAAAAAATGCATTTGCATGCGAGAGCTCTTAAAATTAAACATCCGAATGAAAAAAAAGGTTGGATGGAGTTTACCGCTAAATTGCCTCCGCATATGAAGAACACTTTTGATTTTTTGGGCTTTGATGAAGATCAATCAGTGAATCCGTTTGATTATTTTAAAAAGGACGAATAAAAATGATAAGATTAATCCGCTATCTTTTTCTTTTGGCTATCATCTTGGTATCAAGTCTTTATATTATTTTAATGTTTATTGATTTAAACCATTTTAAAGGCCCGATTGAAGGGGAACTCACCACTCTTTTAAATCGAAAAGTTGAAGTAGGGGATATCAATCTTAAAATGTCTTTGGTTCCCAAACTCTCAATTAAAGACTTGGTTGTTCAAAATCCAGACGGTTTTGAAGTTTCTGAACCCTTTGCTGTCGTTGGAACAACGGATTTTACTGTGTCGATTATGCCACTTTTCCACGGGCTCGTTCAAGTTGATGCCGTTCATTTAAGTGGTGCCAAAATATATATGTACCAGAAAGGGGCCCTAAATAACTGGACATTTTCAAAAGAAGAAAAAATTGAAAAAAAAGAAGCAGAAGTTTCTCATACACAAAGACAATTTGACATCAGACGTGTTAAAGTTGATCAATTTTCAATTTCGGATTCTTTGATTACATATATTTCAGATCAAAAACAAGAAACGGCTGTTTTGAACAGTTTTGCTTTGAGTCAATTGCAAAATGCAACCATGCAGTTGACTTATAAAGGTGTCCCGATGCAGTTGAATTTTTCAACGTCAAACCTTTTGCAGGTTTTGCGTTCCGGATATATGAATGATTTCACATTAAATGCCAGAGCTTATGATGGATTAGTGAAAATTTCTGGTCAAATTGAAAATATATACACTTTAAAAAATATGAATTTTACATTCGATGTATCTTCGCCGGATTTTGGAAAAACACTTTTATTGATGGGAGAAAAAGAACTTTCAGAATTAGCTTCGGGGAAACCCTTTTCAATGGTTTTTATGATTCAAGGGTCTTTAAATTCCTTTAAGTTAGCCGGCTTGACGGCTGAAATTAAAAACATGGCTAATTTGCAGTTAAATTCAGTGGTTGAAAATGTGACAACAAAACCAAAAATTTCTGTTAAAGCCAGTGGAGGTGTGAAAAGCCATGATATCACAAATAAATATGGTATTCAACCGGTAACGATTGATTTAGATACGCTTTATGCTGATAAAAAAGTCTTGTTGAATAAATTGTCTTTATATATCAACAGATCAGATATTTTTGCAAAAGGTGAAGTAGATTTATCTCAAACAATTCCCTTTGTGAAAGGGCAGGTTTATTCCAATTATTTTGATTTGGCGGATGTTGTTGCCGAAAAAGAAGTTTTGCCTGGAAAAAAAGTTGAAGAAACTGCTTTTAATGAAACAAAAAACAAAAAAATAGATTTATCGTTTTTGAAGAAAGCAAATGGGGAGTTGAAAGTTTCATTTGCCAATTTAAAAATTATGAAAACAGATAAGGATTATCATGAAGGATCATTTTCAATTTATTTGAATAATGGTTTGTTATCTGTCAATCCTTATCGATTTGATTTCTTGAATGGGAATATAAATGGAAATGCCAAGGTTGATGTGGCTTCAAATCCGATGACCCTTTCGTTGAACTTAAAAGGCCTTGGCTTGATGATCAGTGATTTGAAAGAGGTTTCACCTCATTTAAGAAATGCAACTGCAAATATTTTAGTTGATGTTCAATCTAAAGGAGACACGATCAAATCATTAATGGGAACTTTGACTGGAGATATCAGGGCCCAAGTTTCTTCCGGATTGATTGTGAATAAATGGTTTAATTCTTTACCGGCATTGATTGGGATTGTGACAAAAAACAGCGCGTTTTCATATGCTGATACCGAAACTCAATCAGAATTGAATTGTGCGGCTTTAAAGTTGGATATTAAGAATGGGGTGATTAAATCTGACAAAAATATTGCCATTGAAACGGCAATGATGAATCTGGTTGTAAGTGGTGATATTGATTTTGCAAATGAAACATTATCATTGTCGTTGATTCCGTCTTTAAACCATTTGAATTCAAAAGTGAATAAAAAACTTTCTTTTGCGCAATATATCCGTTTGGAAGGACCGTTTTCTGATATTAAAATGAGAGAAGACACCAAAGGCGCTTTGAATGATTTTACGGAAAAAGAGCTTGAAAAACTGAAAAGAAAAATAACGGGTGTGAAATCTGACAAAAAAGAAACGTACGTTCCGATTGGAAGTCTTTGTGATTTAGCTCTGGGGGAAGATGTTTTTGCTTCTGGTGTTAAAAAAGATGTTGTCACAACGGGTAACAAAGAGTCTGAATCTGTTCAAAAAGACAACGAAAAGAGTGTGAAAGAAAGTTTGAAAGAACAGGTCAAAGAGCAACTGACTAAATCTTTGACAGAGATTTTGAAACGAAAATAAATGAAAGAAATTCATTGTTATATTATGGGACGTGTTCAAGGAGTCGGCTATCGCGCTTGGTGTGAAAAAGAAGCGCGAAAGCTCTCCTTAACCGGTTGGGTCAGAAACAGGTCTGATGGTTCAGTGGAAGTTTATGCGAAAGGTTCTCATGACTATGTGGATGTTTTTTTGACCTTATTAAAAGAAGGCCCCTTGTTTGCCAGAGTGAAAAATATAGAGCCGGTTATAATCCCAAGTGCTTCTTTGCCAACGGTCCATGATGGTGTATTTGAACAAAAACCAAGTGTGTAAAATTAAATTTTTTGATTATTGATAAGTTAAAAAAAGAAACCATTGTTTTGGCAAGCAATTGTTTGAATAAAATACAGGAAAAAATGTTTGAAGTGATGTGTGGGTGGGATAATTTATATGATCAAATTTCCACAAAAAGAAAAATTTCTCGCAAAACATATTATGTAAGTCAGTGAGGAGAGTGCCGTGATTAAAAATAAAAAAACTATCGAAGAATCGATAGTTTTTTTATTTTTATGCAACTTCAAGTTCGGGAAGAGGCAATTCTTTCAAATATTTGACATCGGAAAAATATTCTCTGACAATTGAGGTGCCTTGTGCTTCAACAATCAAAACTTTAAATGCTTTTTCAAGGTTTTGTCTGATATTTGGGTTGATATAATCTAAAACAATGGTATTTTCTTTGTTCCGATAAAAAAGAGCATGATCTCCGCCGTTATAAACAATAACAGGTTTTTCTTCATTAGTTAATCGAGCTTTGATGATAAACAATAAATCACCTGCTGCATTTTTTAAGATATCATATTTTTTTTCTTGTTCAATAATTGTTTTTTGCATAATGCCTCACCTAATAATGTTTAACTAAAAAGCATTATTCCACACATTAAAAGGAAAATCAATAAAAAAAAGGTTGTTTTTTTGAAAAAAACGAGAGAGTAGCAAGTTTTTATCGGATATTTAAAAGCAGTTTTAAATCTGTTTTTGTTCTTTCCCCCCATCCGGATGAAAATCCCTTTGGTGTGAACACGATAGGCGTATACAATTGTTTTGTATTCAGGTGATGTTTAGAAGCAAATTTTTTGATTAAAATTCGGTTTTCGGCTAAACTTAAGTCTTTTATTTGATATGTTATTGAATTATGCTTTTCTTTTAATTTATTGAAAAATCTGACAACTTTGTCAGTGTTGGTGCATTCTGGTCTGGTGAAAATAATGGCTGATGTAGTCATAATTGTTTCATCTGAACAGGCTGTTGTCATAAAAAGCAAAAAAATAGAAAGAAAAAATTTTTTCATATTCATATTTTGTCCTGTTTAAAATAAT
>JAZNVO010000223.1:0-9367 GCA_045592885.1 Alphaproteobacteria bacterium | reverse complement strand
CTGAACCTGGTTCTAATGGCGTAAATTTAATTCTGACGCGAGCAAATTGACCAGAACCACCGGATTGTTTTTTATGTGTGTAATCTTCATCGTATTCACGAGAGATTGTTTCACGATAAGCAACTTGTGGAGCACCGACATTTGCTTCAACTTTAAATTCACGTTTTAAACGGTCAACAATGATTTCCAAGTGCAATTCACCCATACCTTTAATAACGGTTTGACCTGTTTCTGTGTTACTTGTAACACGGAAAGACGGGTCTTCCATTGCTAAACGGTTCAAAGCTAAAGCCATTTTTTCAACGTCAGCTTTTGTTTTTGGTTCAACGGCAATTTCAATAACCGGATCTGGGAAGTCCATTTTTTCCAAAACAACTTTCAAACCGTCACCGCACAATGTATCCCCGGTTGTTGTGTCTTTCAAACCAACCAAAGCAACAATGTCACCTGCTGTAGCTTCTTTAATTTCTTCACGGTGGTTAGCATGCATTAAAAGCATACGACCGATACGTTCTTTTTTGTCTTTAACAGTGTTTGTAACATAACTACCACTTGTTAAAGTTCCTTGATAAACGCGCAAGAATGTTAAAGAACCGACAAACGGGTCTGTCATAATCTTAAAGGCTAAACCGGCAAATGGTTTATCATCAACGGAACCGCAAACATATTCTGCTTCTGAACCGGCGATAACACCTTTTGCTTGTGGAATATCAACTGGTGAAGGCAAATAATCAACAACGGCATCCAATAATGTTTGAATCCCTTTGTTTTTAAAGGCAGAACCACAAAATACCGGAATAAATGATTGAGAAATTGTTCCTTTACGGATACATTTTTTCAATGTTTCAACATCCGGCTCAATACCTTCCAAGTATTTTTCCATAGCTTCGTCATCCATTTCGACAGCCATTTCAACGAGTTCTTGGTAGTATTTAGCAGCTTTTTCTTGCAAATCAGCCGGAATTTCTTGATATTCAAATGAAGCACCCAAATCTTCTGAATGCCAAATAATTGCTTTTTGCATTAAAATATCAACAATCCCTTTGAATTCTGATTCAGCACCAATCGGGAGAGCCATCACCATCGGACGAGCACCCAAACGTGTTTTAATCATATCAACACAACGTTCAAAATTGGCACCGATACGGTCCATTTTGTTAGCAAAACAAATACGAGGAACCCCGTATTTATCAGCTTGACGCCAAACTGTTTCTGATTGAGGTTCAACACCGGCAACGCCGTCAAAAACCGTGATAGCACCATCAAGAACACGCAAACAACGTTCAACTTCTACTGTAAAGTCAACGTGGCCCGGCGTGTCAATAACATTAATACGGTGATCTTTCCAAAAAGCTGTTGTAGCAGCTGATGTAATCGTAATACCGCGTTCTTGTTCTTGTTCCATCCAGTCCATTGTAGCAGCGCCATCATGAACTTCGCCGATTTTATGTGACTTACCCGTATAAAACAAAATACGTTCCGTAGTTGTTGTTTTACCGGCATCAATGTGAGCCATAATACCAATATTTCTATATCTTTCAATCGGTGTTGTACGAGCCATGATTTCCCCCTACCATTTAAAGTGAGCAAAAGCTTTGTTAGCATCAGCCATACGATGTGTATCTTCACGTTTACGAATTGCAGCACCACGATTGTTATACGCATCTTGCAATTCACCAAACAAACGTTCCACCATTGTTTTTTCAGAACGATTGCGAGCAGCGCCGATAATCCAACGAATTGCCAAAGCTTGTTGACGATCCGGACGAACTTCAACAGGAACTTGGTATGTTGCACCACCGACACGACGTGAACGAACTTCGAGCAACGGTTTCACATTATTTAAAGCTTCCGTAAAAACTTCCAATCCGGATTTATGCAATTTATTTTCAAGTTCATTAATTGCACCGTATAAAATTTCTTCAGCTTTACTTTTTTGACCGTCGTACATTAAACTATTCATAAATTTTGTAACAACTGTGTTATGATACTTTGCATCAGGTGTCACTTCGCGTTTAACCGCAGCATGTCTACGAGACATATTTCCTTCTCCTTAATTACTTGGGCCGTTTAGCGCCGTAAAGCGAACGAGCTTGTTTACGTTTGGCAACACCTTGTGTATCAAGTGTACCGCGAATAATATGGTAACGAACACCAGGCAAGTCCTTTACACGACCGCCTCTGATCATCACAACAGAGTGTTCTTGAAGGTTATGTCCCTCACCCGGGATATAGCATGTAACTTCAAAGCCGTTTGTCAAACGAACACGAGCAACTTTACGCAAAGCGGAGTTCGGTTTTTTCGGCGTTGTTGTATAAACACGTGTGCAAACACCTCTTTTTTGAGGACACGCTTGCAAAGCCGGCACTTTATTTCTGGCCGTTTTTGATTTCCGTGGTTTACGGATTAACTGACTAATTGTAGGCATTAAAATTATTTCCTTTTATTCTACCTATTATACCAAACTTTTATCGACCCCTTTCGAGCAAATAAAAGCACTCAAAATTTGCCAATCAACACAGGGTTAACCCTTTGTTTTCATTAGCAAAACCTAAAGAAAGCGGGTGACGAAAACCATTTTCATGACAAGCCACCTTTTGCTTTAAGTCTTGATATTAAACCATATTTTTTAAATAAAGTCAAGTCCTTTTTTTGTTTTTTTCATATAAAAAAGAAAGAATTAACCTAAATTTTATTGACAAAAAAATCTAAAAAAAATTATTCAGATTAATTCTTAATTTTTTCTGTTTTTAACACTCTTTGAACAGCCAAAGGCAACTTTCCACCGGCGGGAACATGCACAAAAACCCCCTCTTCCTCAGTTTCCAAAATCTGAACAACAAATTTCTTTCGCTCAGGAAATGAAATTTCACCTTTCTGATACAGCTTTTCAATTTTTTTCAGTTTATCTAACGCTCTTTTTCCTATTCTTCGATTTGCCATCTTTTTCTCATCTTCAAACTTTACCAAACAACTTTGAAAATCAAACAAAAAGGATCGAAGTTCTCTCTCTTTGTTTTGGCGTAACTCATGAGAAAAACGATTCAAAATCAAGAATTGATAAACCGGTTTCAATCCAAATTCAAAAACAACTTTTTCAATCGTCGCACCACAAATAATTCTTTTATAAATTCGCAGATTATTTTCTTGTTTTAAAACACTTTCCAAAAGCAATAAATCTCCGGCTTCTCGGCAACTTATTTTTCGATCAAACCTCTTTAAAATCTCATTTACGTTTAAAGCTGTTTGATGAAGGATTTTGGTTTGTTCTATTTGTGTTAATTTTTTAATATGTTGATACCAAATAACATAGCCGTTTTTCTTAACTTCAGGAGCTTTTTTCAAAGAAATTTCAGATAATTTAAAAGATTTCGTATCAAATCTTGAAAGTTGTTTATCAAAATGATTTTGAGGACATTTATAATTAAAAAAATAAAGCAAAGAAGTTGCAAACATTGCCCCAGAATAAACAAACGGATATTCAAAAGGAGAAATAAATACAGTTGAAGTTGCACATCCAAAAATTGAAAAAGTCGAAGCAATATCCAAAATTTTAAATTGCTTTTCTTTTTCTTCTTCATAAATATCCCTATTTAAATAAGAGTATGTTTTTCCCTTATAATTCAAACCCATATTATAAAATAAAGAGCCTTTCTCATCAAAGGAATTTTCCAAATAATCAAGAGCAGCTTCATCCGATTGACATTTTTCAATATTTTGATAAGCTTCATGAATCATTTTCAAAGCAAAAACATCAATCAGCCTATCTTGCTCAACATAATCACGAATGCTCTCATTTTTAAAAAAATCAGGGATATTTTCGATGACAACCTGCCCTAACGACTTTAAAACAGCTTTTTTAATCGAACAACCTTTTATCAAATTTTCATGCACTGAAACAGAATAAATTTTTGACCACAAACTCCTCATATTCACGGGAATATACCGATTAAAAGAGTCTTGCTCAATTTTAACCTTTGTCCACCAAACTCTTTTATTCACTCCAAATCCTTTTGTTGTTGATTTTGCATCCCAAAACAAAAGCTGATTTTTTGTTAAAATAGTTTTACTTGAAAACAAAATATCCAATCGATTTTTTAATTTTTCATGCAAAGGACGGGTTTTTCTATAGCCCATATAAGAAAGGACCGCAACGGATATAAATGTTTGAGGAACGGCATAAGAACGATTTTTCATCATTCCGGTCACACCATTTGCAAAAAGAAAAAAGCCGCAAAAAGTCGCGGCAACATTCAATATTTCTTTGTTAGACATAGCCAAACGCTCCTTCAAAGTCCTTTCAAGATAGCATTTTTCTTAATCTTTTTCAACTTATTTTTTTCGGCACTGACGTATAAATTCCCGTAAAGACGCAACAAATTCAGGTGTTTCCTCTTCCAAATCAAAAATAAGCTCCAAAATTTCGGGAGAAATATTTTCCAAACTCGGCCTGTCTTTATTCAAAAAAAGAAGATATGTTTCAATATCCAAAGCAGCGGCAATTGCATCTAAAGTAGCCAATTTTGTGCCGGCAACATTATTTTCAATCTGACAAACCATCTCAACGGTTTTTCCGATTTTTTGAGCCAGTTGCAACTGTGTAAGGCCTCTTTTCTTTCGATAAAGTTTCACATTTCTTGACACAACAAAACGAGATTCGTTTTGCATAAGACCTTCTATTTTTTCAATTGCCTGCTTCTTTTTTATCATTTCAACCTCTTTTTTTAATTTAAATTACAGTTAAATTTCAAATCTGTCAAATATAAATTATATTTCAATAATAAATTTCACCATAAACATTTTAATCCTTGCAATAAAAAAAAATATATAATATAAAAAAACAAAACCGTATTTCCAGGAGTTAATATGTTAAAAATCATTTCATTCATATTAGGGATTTTTCCTGCTTTTAAATCTTTTGCAAGCCCAGCTTGTCCCGTTTGTATGGTCACGGTCGGCGCCTCTTTGTATTTAGCCGAAAAATCAGGTCTTGACAAATGTGTTTTAGGTGTTTGGTCCGGTGCATTATTAGCCATTTTCGGATATTTTTTGATCAGATATTTTAATAAAAAAAATTGGAATTTCAAAGGAAGAGATTTTTCATTAATGGCTCTTTCCGTCGGGTCAATCGGCTTTTTATATCTGGGAGATTTACCTTATGACCCGATGATCATCGCTTTTTTGTATATCGATTCCTTTTTGCTCAGTAATATTTTAGGGGCAATTGTTTTTATCATTGGAATTCATTTTTATGCCTGGATGAAAGAAAAAAATGGAGGTCACGCACATTTCCCGTTTGAAAAAGTTGTTGTTCCGGTTCTTTTTACGGCTCTTCTCAGTATTCTTTTTTATTTTTATCCGCTTTGTGATTGTGCTGTTAAATTGCCAAATTCAACCGGTCAAGTTCAAGATATTTCTATATTAAACGATTAGGAGAAAAAAATGAAAAAAGCTGAAAACATGAAAGAATTTGTTGAGCGCATTGATAATATGAAGAAAAAAAATCCAAAAGATCTTTCTTCTGATCAAGATTTAAGTATTGCCATTATGAATCTTATTTCTATTGAAGAACATCTTATGTTTTCCGGTGCAAAAACAGGGAAAGATTCTTTTTATGATATGATTGAAGATATCAGAGAAATGCGCAAAAATCTGATGCAAAAAATCATCCCTGCTTATGAAGGCGAAGTTTGGTGTATTTCAAAACATTTGCTCGCAACATCCATGCGCTTAATGGAAGTCGGCACAAAACAGCAAAGTATGGGAAACAAAAAAGAAGCGTATAATTTATTCAACCAAGCTTACGATTTATATTGCCTTTTTTGGGGTCTTAATATGAACATTATTGATGCCAAAGAAATTGATTGGAAACCGGACACGGTTGAAGATGTCAAAAAAGAGGCTGAAAAATTAATCAGTTTAAAAAAACACCCTCAAGAAGAAACACCAGAAAAAACAGCACCAACAACTTTGATGGGTAAATTAAAAACCGTTGTCAGAAAAGCTGTTGACTGCTGCATTGAATAATCATTCCTTAAAAAAGGAGACACATCATGGCAATCACACCGGAGTTTTGTTTAGTTCTTGATAAAAAAGGCGGTTCAAAACCTCTTGCTTGGGAAAAAATTCCAAATAAACCCACAAAACCACTTTGGATTCACATCGACTACAAAGACGAAGAAAATCAAGAATGGTTGAAAGACATGGGATTAGATGATCGCGTGATTGAAAACCTCATTGATGAAGATACTTCTCCCCGATATTTCCCACGCAAAAACGGAATTTTGGTTGTGATGCGTGGGGTAAATATGCAAAAATCCGCCGACATTGACGATATGATTGCTCTTCACATCTGGGTTGAAGAAAACAGAATTTTGACTTTGTCTCACCGGTCTATGTCAGCCGTCAAAAAAATCAGAACACAACTCAAAAAAGGAAAAGGGCCTAAAACGCCCTCGGATATTTTCATTGCCATCAGGAAAATTTTAGCCGAACAAATTGAAACAGCAATCGCAAAAATTGCCGATGAAGTGGATGAACTTGAAGAACTTGTCATTGAAGCGGAAAGTTTCAAAAACAAATCCATCCGTGAAAATTTGAGTCAATTGCGTCACAAAATTGTCGGCCTTCGTCGATATATCGTTCCCCAAAGAGATGTGGCAAAAGTGCTTCGAAACGTTGACCATTCTATTTTAAGTGAAGAAAACACCAACCAATTACGCGAGATTTATCTAGATATGTCCAAAGCTGTGGAAGACTTGAATTCTGCCCGTGATCACTCAACGGTGACTCAAGAAGAATTGGATTCCAGAACGAATGTTAATCTCAACCAAACAATGTATTTGATGAGTATTGTGATTGTTATCTTCACCCCGTTAACATTTGTGACCGGACTGCTTGGGGCAAATATCGGCGGGATACCCTTCAATCAAGATGAACGAGGATTTATCACCATCGCCGTTTTCTTGTTCATCATTGCTTTGTTACAACTCTTCTTCCTCAAAAAAATGCGTTGGTTTTAATCACCAATTTTTGCATTTTCTGTTTGTTCGAGCATAAGATTCAGGGGTATCGATCATTCCTTGTTTTTCTTCTAGCTTTTTATTAATATGATCCAAAAGCGGCTGCACTTTTCGGATAACAAATTGTGCTTGAGAATCAAAAACCTGTTGCCCCATAGATTGAGAAGTCACTTCCTGAGGTTTTAGTTGTTGAACAGCTTGTCGGAGGGCTTTTTTAATATCCGGCGCAAAGAAACGCATCCCTTCTTTATAAATGAGCACATGTTCATCTTCATGAGCTTTAATAACCCGTCTTTCACAAGTTCCATGCCGATATTTTTTATCCACATAAACTTTAAATTTATCAAACCCGATTTCAAAATCAATTTTTGAAATTGAGACACAATACTTACCTTTATAAGGAACGGCTTTTCCTTCAACAGTGGGGAATCCTACCCCTAATCTTGACACTGTCAAACCCAACAAATTTTGCGGATTATTGCGAAATTTCGGTGACTGCTTGGCAAATTCGTGTCTGGATAATGAATAGTTATAAATCACTTTACCGAGTTTATATTTAAAATTAATTTCAACCTTCTGTTTTGGGCAAGAGGCTGTTGCATTTAATGAAAATAAAAGGCATACTAAAAAAACTAATATTTTTTTCATAATTCTACATATATCACAAAGGAATTTTAAAATGCAAATTATTTCTTGGAATGTTGCTTCCGCAAGAGCAAGACTGTCTCTTTTAAAAACACTTTTAATGACCGAAAACCCCGATATTTTGATGTTACAAGAAATTAAGGCAACCGAAGAAACATTTCCCTTTCAAGAATTTTTAAACTTGGGATATCATTCTTATATTTCAGGACAAAAAGGATTTAACGGCGTTGCCATTCTTTCAAAAAAAGAACTTGAAATCAAATATACTTCTTTACCGACTTTAGAGGAGGAAACACCTCAAGCCCGGTTTATTGAATGTGTTTTAAACGACATTCATTTTATTTCGGTTTATATCCCCAACGGAAATCCACCGGAAAAAGATCCGTTTGATACAACAAGATTAACTTATAAACTGAAATGGATGCAAGCCTTAAACAAGCATATCGAAAATCTAAAAAATGAAAAAATATTTTTCGTTTTAGGTGGAGATTTTAATGTCATTGAAAAAGATACGGATGTCTACAACCCCTCTCTTTACCGTGATAATGCACTCATGCTTCCAAGTGTCAGAAATGAATTTTCCGTTTTGCAAAACAGTGACCTCGTCAACACCATTCGCCTTTTTAATCCAAATCCACACACCTATTCATTTTGGGATTTTCAAGGTGGCTGTTGGTTCAAAAATTACGGCATGCTTCTTGATCATATTTTCATCCCAAAAGAAAAAGAAAAACGCCTTCAATCGAGTGGCATTTTAAAAGAATACAGAGGGATGGAAAAACCATCTGATCACGTTCCTGTTTTTTGTTATTTAAAATAACTTGAAAAACTTTTTATATCGTTTTAAGGTATAAAAAAACAAAAAAGGAAAGCTTAAAAAAAATGAAAAAAACACTTTTAATTTCCACCTTATTTTTATCTGTATTTTTGCTTTCAGTTGAAGTAAAAAGTGAAGAATCATATTCAAGCATTATCAAAAGAACGCTTTGTAACATATTGAAATCTGATGATTATTCTCTTATCGTTCCCGTCAACACATGGCACAATCGGTTAACTTACGACAAAGTGAAAATTGACTCATATAACGAAAGACCTTGGGGACTGGGATTCAGTAAAGATTATGTTGACAAAAGGGAAAACAGACATTCGCTTTTTGTATTAAAGTTTCAAGATTCACATAACAGAAGTGAGCCTTTTGCGGGATATTCTTTTGCCGCCCGTTGGCCTCTCAATCAAAAGAAAGATTTTTATCTTTTAGCCGGAGGAATTTTGGGGATTACAGCTCGCGAAGAGTATGATTATATCCCCTTTCCGGCGCCGTTACCACTGTTTGGTTTTGAATATAAACGACTTATTATTGAAAACACTTATATCCCCGGCGGAAAAAATAACGGAAATGTTCTCTTTACTTGGATTCGGTGGAAATTTTAACACCCAAAACGATCGTTATTTTTCGTAAAAAATTTGACGGCATGGCTTTTTTGTGCTAATATTCTTTTGGTTAAAATATCAGTAAAAAGGGAAAAAAAATGAGAAAAGAAATTGTTTTGCTGGCAGATGTCGGCGGCACAAATGTGCGTTTCGGCACCTATACAAGTGGTGAAAAAATCGCTAATTTTGATAAAAAATACCTTGTGTCAAAATTCAAATCTTTTGAAGAAGCTGTTGAAACATATCTTATGGAAACAGAAAAAAAACC
>JAZNVO010000222.1:0-1525 GCA_045592885.1 Alphaproteobacteria bacterium | reverse complement strand
CAGTCATTTATTCATCTCTTTTTCATCATTACTTAAAGCTCTTTATGGTATTTCAAAAATCTTCTTTTCTCATATAAAAAAACAACTTATTCAAAAATTCCTGCTTTTTATCTTTGTCTTTGACTGGCCTTCAAAATATTTGTTGCTTTATCTTGGTTATGAGCAATTAAAAGTCCTTTTTCTTCTATATCTTTAACAAAATTAAGTCGTTCTTCATATAAAGAAGCCCATTGATTATGCTTGGCACTAAAATGCCGATATGGAATCACTTGTTTTGAAATTGCTTTTAATTCCTCAAACGCTGTTTGACCTTTATTGTTGCGAACGGACAAATCAGCGCCCCCTTCAATCAATGCTTTTACAATTTCAATCGGCTCTTCAACCCAGCAATAATCCGTCGGTGCCAACGCATACATCAAAGCCGTTCTGCCTTTTTTATCCTGTAAATTCAAATCAGCACCCGCCTCAATCAATCGTTTAACCTTATATAAATTGTTTTCGCTCACCGCAAGCATTAACAAAGTTTGTTTGTGTTCATTAACTTCATTTAATCTTGATGGATCAATAACCGTTCTTTCGGCTTCAATCGGCTCCAAAAAACGCATTCGCTCTTGGCACAAGTCATAATAAGACTTATTCAAAGGCGCAAAATTTCTTTCATCCAATGCATGATCATATCTTTTTTTCAAAGCCATCAAAGCCGTTTGGCCCTCATAATTTTGGCTCAACACATCGGCACCGGCTTCAATTAACATCTTTGGAATTTCAAGCGCCGTTTCATCCCAATATAAAAAACAAGGATAAAGGCTGTATTCCAAAGCCGTTTTGCCATCTTTATCCTTCAAATTCACATCAGCACCCGCCTCAATCAATCGTTTAACAGTGGCCACATTTTTTTCTTTGGCTGCATGCATCAACGCCGTCAATCGATTTTCATCCCGAGAATTTAACCGATCGGCATTTTGTTTATTGGATTGATAAAGTTCGCTGTATCTGCTTTGTTGATTATAATCAAATAATTGTGCTGATAACTCCTGTGCCGAAGATGTCAATGCAGAGCCAATATATTCCGTCTTACACCAACGGGCACCGTTTTCAAGCAAAATTTCCAAATTTTCTTTGTTATTCGTGACAAGAACCCCATCTAAAGCCGTTGACCCGTTATGGCTATGGTTCACATCAGCCCCCTTTTCAATCAACCATTTCAAAAAATCCGACGGACAAGAAGCCCAACAAGCACGTAATAACACCGTATTCCCATCCTCTGTTTGATAATTGATATCGCATAACCTATTTGCAAAATATTTTGCTTTTTCCCAATTTCGATATTCAATTTGCTCTATCGCATTAAGTAATAATAAAAAATCTTTCCGACTCATTTTTCATCCTTTCGTTTCTTCTTTTTCTTAAAGAAAAACACACCTTAATTCTTTTGTCTGTCTTGATCAATTAAACGAATGCCTTTGCGTGTTGGCATCAAAACCTTTTTAGGATCTTTTCGAACACCTTTTAATTTGTCTTGCAT
>JAZNVO010000221.1:0-1931 GCA_045592885.1 Alphaproteobacteria bacterium | reverse complement strand
ATATTACCTTCTTGAATTAAATCCAAAAATTGCACGCCACGATTCGTATATTTTTTGGAAATGGAAATCACCAAACGCAAGTTAGCTTCAATCATTTCTTGTTTGGCTTTATTTGTTTCCTGCCGCCCTTTTTTAATCGTTGTTACCAATTTACGATATTCGGAGATAGGCATTTTTGTTTCTTCAGCCACTCCTTGAATTGCAGAACGTATCTCATTGATTTCTTGCAAATGTTTTTCAATAAACGTTTTCCATTGTTTGGATGTTTTTTTCTTTATTTTGGAAATCCATTTAGTGTCCATTTCACTGTTTTGATAGGCTTGTAAAAAGTCTTCACGGTCAATTTTACACAATGTGGCAAGACGTAATAATTTACCTTCCAACATCATTAAACGTTGGTTAACATCTGTGATTTTTTCAATGAGTCCTTCAATACAATTTTGATTTAAATGGACGTTTTTTAATTTATCTGTTAATTCTTTTTTTAATGCTTTGTATTTATTTTCTGTCGCTGTTGCAACGGGTTTTCCAGCCAAAATAGCCGCCATACGATCTTGTTGAACTTTCGTAAATTTTTGATAAAGTGTTTCAATATCCTTGAAAGCCACCAAAATTTGAGGCATTAAATTTTCTTCCATTTGGGAAACGGATAGGGCGGCTTCTTCATCATCTTCATCAAATTCATCTTCGCCGTCTTCATCGGATGTTTTATCGTCATCCTCATCAATTTGAACGTCATCCCCATCCAATTCATCCTCATCACTCTCCTCGTCATCAGAGTATGTATCGGATAGTTCATCCTCCTCATCTTCTTCGTACTCTTCTGTTTGAGCGGAAACCGTTTCTTCTTCTTTTTTGATTTTTTGTTCTTCTTTAGCTAAAGCCGCTGCAGCAGATTGACGAATTTTTTCGGCCTTTTCCATTTGTTCTTTGTTAGGAGTTGCCTCAAAAGTTGCTTCTAAATCAATAATTTCACGCAACAACATCGTGCCGGTCAATAATTTTTTATTCCATTCGGCCAAAGCTTCCATTGCTAAAGAGCTTTCCGATAAGCCACTCATCATGACATCAACACCGGCGGCAATACGTTTGGCAATAGCGATTTCTCCATCACGGGATAATAATTCAACAGCTCCCATTTCACGTAAATATAACCGAACTGGATCGTTAACACGGGCACCGACATCGGCTTCTTCCGCCAACGTTTCTCCCTCCACAACACTTAAAGAGGAATTTTCCATACTCTCTGTTAAATCTGTAATGTCTTCACTGCCGTCAACAATATTAATGCCCATATCGGTGAATGAGGAGATAATCAGTTCTAACGATTCATCACTGCGTGATTCGGAGGGGAGGGCTTTTTTTAACTCAGCCATAGACAAGAACCCACGTTCTTTGCCTTTCTCAATCAATTTTTTCATCAGAGTTTTTGAATCAACAACACTGACTTCAGCAGAATCAGTGGAAAAATCTTCGTTCGCCGCAATAGAATTCATCAGAAAAACCCTTCTTTTCAAGGAAAAAAACTATAATTTACGCAAAGTATATAGATTTATAATCCACTTGTCAAGTAATTTATTCACTTTCTTGTAGGTTTTCTATTTCCTTTTTTAATGCCGTTATTTGTTCCCACAATTCTGAAGAGCTATTTACTTCAAATTGTTTCATTTTGGATTGAATATCGGCTTCTAATGCTTTAATTCTGGAATTTTGTAACCAAATCCTTAATTCCTCAGCAACTTGTCGTTCGGAACGTCTAGATTTTTTCAGCATTTCAATTTCGCCCTTTAATGTTTTGGAAACATCATCGGACAGGGCTTCTATCATCTCATCGGTTGTAATATCCGGATTTTCCAAAATTAAATCGCTGATTGTTTGAACGGCTTCATTTAAATCATTTTCCCCGAATGTTAAAGCTCCTAAATCCTCTA
>JAZNVO010000220.1:0-4609 GCA_045592885.1 Alphaproteobacteria bacterium | reverse complement strand
TTTATAGCGAAGCGGTGAAAAGAAATCAAACAAAAATGTTGAAGAAAGCCTCTTTTGAAGAAAGTGGTTTAAAGAAAAATAATGATGGTTTGAATGTTTCGACAGATGATGATATCAATGCAATTTTGTCCGGATCATATCAGACTGAAACGTCTTCTGTTGGAAAGAAAAAGCCTTTGTTGTTGCCTTTAAAAGGATCGGCCGGTTCGACTTCGAAGAAATATTCGGATGAAAGTTTTCCAGCTCCGATGAGAAATACGTATTCCTCTGTTTATGCTGACAAAATTATTGAAGCTGCAAAAACAAATGAAAAACTGCCTTTGATTATGCCTATGGATTTGAAGGTAACGTTTTATCCGAATGCGTCTGAGTTTTCAGGAAAAACAATGAAATGGATTAAAGCTTTTTCATATAAGGCATTGCAAGATCCGAGATATGTCATTCAAGTCCGCTTGAGTAAGGAAAATCCTTATTTGCAAGAAAAGAGACTTTATTTGGTTCAAAAGATTTTGTTTGCTAATGGATTGTCAGCTCATCAATTGGTTGTTGATTATGTCGAAAGGCCACAAGATAGTTTGATTTTGAGAATGGTGAAAAAAGAACCGGGGGTTGGTTCGAAATCAGCCGGTAAAACAAAAAGAGTTATTAATTGGTAATTAAAAAGGAGTTTAAATGAAACAGGTGTTTTTGAAACAAACAATGATTGCCGGCTTGATGCTTTTAAATGTCGGTATGTTAAACGGTTGCTCCTCTTTAGAAGGAATGGAAGATCAAGTGATTGCTCCAGATCAACCGGATCAAGTGATTGCTCCTGCTTTTGCGGTTGATCCGAATATTTGTTCACCGGAAAATCCGGCAGCCTGTATTGTTTCTTATGAAGATGCGGATGGGGCATTAACCGTTTCGTCGGGATATGGTCAAATGGCTGTTTCAACGGATGCTGCTTATACACTTGATATGGCGCCGGTTTCGATTTCTGTCCCGATGATTGAACAAGGATTGTCTGTAAAAGAAAAAATAGCTCAACGGGAATTGGAACAACAACAAAAGGATTTGGCTTTGACGCCGGTTGGAAATGCATCTGTTGTCTGTAGCGGTGAGGATTGCGAAAAACAACTTTTCAAAACAGAAACAGAGAAGGAAGTTCAAACAACAATCAGTGAAGAAAAAACTATTCGCACAATGACTTTGAATGATAAAATTGCTTATGGTGAAGGAAATCACGATTGGGAAGCCAAGCCGGGTGATACAATGCGAACACTTTTACGACAATGGGGTGACGCTTCCGGTTGGACGGTTGTTTGGAAGTTTGACAGAGATTATCATTTAGAAGCCGGTGTGGTGTTTAGAGGGACGTTTACGGAAGTTGCGGCGGCATTTATTCGCTCTTTTGCCAGAGCGACGCCGGCACCAATCGGAACATTTTATAAAGGAAACAGAGTTTTGGTCATAAGTGCTCAGGAGAACGAAAATGCTGATTAAACCCGTCAAATTATTTTTAACGCTGACATTGCTTGCAACTTGTTTTTCGTTAACAGCTTGTAATAAGTATGCGGAAAAAACAGATGCAAAAATTGAAACGGTTTTGGAAAGAGCGGATGAACATTTGCAACAAGCATCAATTCCGGCTTTACCAGAAACAACGGATACAGTTCGCACAAAAGAAGACATTTGGTTGGGTAATACCAGTGTGAAAATTTCTCAAGGTGATAGTTTGCCTCCCGAAATGGAAGAGGAAGATGCTTTGACGATTACAATTTCCGAAGAGGCGGACTTACCTTTCTTGGCAAATGAAATTGCCGATGCGACGGGATTGCATGTGCGTTTAGACAGTTTGAAATCTTCACGCGATTTGCCGGAAGAAACAATTCCGTTGAATTATACGGGAACGCTCAGCGGATTGCTTGATTATGTTGCCAACCGATATGGTGTTTGGTGGCGTTATAAAGACCGGACAATTAGTTTTTACAGCCAAGAAACACGCATTTTTAATATTTATGCATTGCCTGTCGAAACAAGTATTTCAAACTCATTATCTGGTGCCACAATGGGGAACTCGGATAACAGCTCTTCTAATTCAACATCAACGTTGACTTCTTCTGCAAATTTGGCTTTGTGGGATAATATTGAGAACAGTTTGAACCAAATTGTGGGTGAAGATGGACAACTTTCATTCAGCCGTGTTGCAGGAACTGTGACAATAACGGCCAGTCCTTTCATTATTAAAGAAGCTTCAGATTGGATTAATGCCTTCAACCAAAAATTGTCACGTCAAGTGGCTATTTCCGTTAAGGTTCTTCAAGTGTCTGTCACAAATCAAGATAATTATGGTTTTGATTTGGGTTTGGTCTTTAATAATGCTGATATTTTGGGGACATTCTCAAGTTCTTACTCTTTAGCTGGAGCCACAACGGCTGGGACTTTATCAATGATGTTGTTGAAACCGGATTCAAAGTGGATGAATTCAAAAGCAATTATACAGGCATTTTCTGTTTTAGGAAAAACATCATTGGTCACTTCTGCTAGCGCGACGACATTGAATAATAAAGTGGCTCCGATTCAAATTACAACTCAAGAAAACTATGTGAAAGAAACAAATGTTTCAACATCCGGAAGCGGAACGGATCGCAGTGTTGATGTTGATATGGAGACAGATACATTAAACTATGGCTTTATGATGGAAGTTTTGCCGAGAATTTTAAATCACGGAAATTTGATTTTGATGTTCTCTCTTAATTTGACGGATTTGATCTCTTTGACGAACTTTACATCAACCGGTGCACAAACAAATGCCGATACACTTGCCAGTGAATCTTCTGATAATTTAGATGATGATGAAGATGAAGATAGTTCAAATTCAGGTGAAGACGGTAGCACGGTTGTTCAATTACCAAAAATTCAAACTCGTGGATTTATTCAAGAAATTGCTATGCGTTCAGGGTCAACATTGGTTTTGACAGGATTTGAAAAAGTTCAGGATACTGTGACAACAAATGGTATTGGAAAAGCCAAAATCGGTATTTTGGGTGGTGGGGCTTTAAATGAAACGACCCGAGAAGTTCTCGTCATCTTATTGACACCGGAAGTTTTGGAATCACCTCTTTCTGCTGAATCCCGTATGAGAGATTTTTAAGGAGCAAGTGTAATGATGGATGAACGCGATGCCTTAATCAGAACAACACAGCCGAGTGACAATCAACTTTCTCCAAGTGAACTTGTTGAAAGAGGAACGATTGTTATCAAAAAGGTGAAATATGCCGTCGGTTTGATTTGGCAACCGCTTCAAGATCCTGATAACCCGTCACCGGAAATCAGGGAGGCAATGGAAACGGATGCGGATTCAGATCTTTACTGTTTGCGTATCACGGCTTCCCCGCAATATGGTTTGGGGCGGACCTCTATGGGGCACAGAGCAGGGGAACTTTCGTTAGCAGCAACCATTGCTTCTGCTTTATCTGACAAAACATCTATCTGTGCGGTTTTTAAAGTTGAAGAAGGATGGTATTTTGTTGCCGTCAGAAACGATTTAATTCTTTCCGAGAATGATGTTCTTTTTAAGACACAAGAAGAAGCTGAAGATGCATTCTTCAGAATGATGAGTGTTCCGGACTGGGATATCAAAATTGTTCCTCCCGATTGGAATGTTGATGGGGCTGTTACAAGGACAATTGAATCAATTGTCAGGGAAGCTCGTGTCCGTGTTCGTTTGGAAGAGTTGGGAGCAAAAAAGAAGAACCAGATTTTGCTTTTCATCGGTGTTGCCCTTGTTATCGGTTTAATCAGTTTTGTTTATTCTATGTTCACGGTGTTTACGCCGGTGATTCAATCGGAGGAAAAAATTGAACCGATTCCAATTCCCGAAATTATTAAACCGGTTGAGCCTACTCCTGAAAAACCGAAACCATGGGAAAAAATTCCGGATACAAAAACATTTTTGAATAAGTGTTGGAATAATGCTTATCAATTGAAAACATTGAATATTCCTGGTTGGTCATTGGGTATTATTTCTTGCACAAGTGCCGGTTTAAAGACTTCTTGGGCCCGTGGATCATCTGATATTTGGTCAAATCCGCCTCGCATTCGTTGGATTAAAGCGGCATTAGACGAATACAAAATGACAAACGTCAATATCAAAATTAATCAAGACGGGGCTTCGGCCAATGGTGATGTAACATTTTTTGACATTCCGTTAATTGCTTCTGTTCCGCTTTATACGGAACAACAGCTTTGGGAAGAATTAACGGATATCAAACAAGCTGTCAATCTTTCAATTGAATTTCAAAGAAAAACAGTGTTAGATCCTCCGGATAATCCGGATGGGTCAAAACCTGAACACCAACAAGAATATGTTTACTATATCTTTTCTGTCACATCTCCGTATACCCCGTTTGAATGGATGACATTCTTTAATAAATTTCCGGGATTGGAATTGACAAAAATTGAATTTAATCCGTTAGCAGAACCGCAAGATCCGAATAAATGGAAATATGAAGGGAGAATCTATGCAAAATAAGACATTATTTTTATTAGGGGCACTTGTTTTATCAACCACCGCATTGATGAGTCCGGCGTTTGCTCAAGAAGCATCGGTCGCAGTTGAAACTGAACA
>JAZNVO010000219.1:0-5543 GCA_045592885.1 Alphaproteobacteria bacterium | reverse complement strand
GTTAATAGCCGGATTTGGACTTCTTGTTCATAAAATAGCAAAAAAGAATTTGAAAAGCAATCAAAATCAAGAATTGCTTATCAACAGAGTAAAAGAAAGTTTTTTAATTTTAAAAGATGGAGAATCAGTTCAACAAGTTTTCCCGTGTCAAAACTTTTTGTGTTTTCAGATAGAAACAAATTCCCAAATAAACCGCATCGAAATTTTTTCCCCCGAAACGGGTAAAAAAATCCAAACAATTATGATTAAGACGAAATGAAGGAGTTGAAATGAAAATTAAATCATTTTTTGCCCCTAATCTTGTTAACGCCCTTAATATCATCGAAACCCTCTATAAAAAAGAAGCCGTCATTCATTCCGTTACAAGTGTTGAACATGGCGTAAAAGTCAGTGTCTTTATCAAAAAACAAAAAAAAGAATTTGATACTCTTGTCGAAAAAAATTCAGATAAAAAGAAATATTTTTCAACAATTTTAAAACATCTTTCTCTTGAAGAATCATTGATTGATCGGTTTGTGCGCGCAACAAAGAATAAAAGTCTCAAACCAAATGATGATAAATTATTAATATCTGCTTTGGATGAGTTGTTTCAATTTAAACCCATTTATCCGATTTCATCAAACAAAGTTTATGTTTTGGTGGGCAATTCCGGTAGCGGGAAAACAACAGTTCTAAAGAAAATGACTCTTATTGCAAAAAAAGAAAATTTAAATCCCGTCATTTTATCAATTGACAAAAAAAACACAGATTTGGAAAACTTTTCAAAAGAGAATGATGTTTTTTTTCAAACACTTGATGATTTAAAAAAACTCAATGAAACCGTCACATTATTGCGCCTTCAATATAATTATATTTTAATTGATACTCCGCCTTTTAACCCTTTTAACCGCGAAGATATGAAAATTTTATCAATAATGAGAAAAGAAATTAGTGATGGGGAATTTATTCTGACCCTCCCGGCCGGATTGGATGCGCAAGAATCCGTTGCCCAAGGAGCTATTTTCAGCAAAAATGGTTGCACTCTTCTTTTGGCCACCAAAATGGACTCTCATGTCAAATATTCAGGACTTTTGCAAACCCTGATTTATAATCCGATTCCATTAACCGGCCTTTGTTTTTCAAACAAAGTCGAGGATCCTGTTTTAGAAGCAACACCCTCAAATATTTCAAAATTCTTTTTACTTTCAAACAGTTAAATAAAAAGGACTTCACATGAAAGAAAATACTCCACCAAAAAAAGAACTTTCAACCGACATTCAAGACCGTTTAAACGGGAACAATATTATTGCTGTTGCTTCGGCAAAAGGAGGTGTCGGCAAAACAGCTTTTTCCGTCACCTTGGCCCATGCCTTCAGCAAAAACGGATTAAAAGTATTACTTTTTGACGGAGCCCTCGGTCTTTCAAACATTGATGCTCATTTAGGCATTACTCCAAATGAAAATCTTGAAACCGTTCTTAAGATGAATGATCCTCTTCATCTAGCCGTAACCCATGACCCCGCTATTAATGCTGACATCATCACGGGGCATTCCGGTGATCAATCTTTAGCCGCCTTGAATGGTCCGCAATTAAAACTCCTCACTGATGATTTGCTGATTTTAGCTTCATATTATGATAAAGTTATCATCGATCTTGGGTCCGGTATTTATGACAACATCATTCAATTGGCAAAAATTTCAAAAACCTGTTTAACACTCATAACGGACACCCCTTCCTCTTTAACAGATGCTTATCAATTCATTCAATTGTTATCAGAACAAGATCCGGCAAAAGACATCAAACTTGTGGTTAATATGGTTGATACATATAGTGAAGGCGAAAAAACATATCAAACTTTTGTAACGGCACTTAAAACATTTTTACACATTGAACCAAAACTTGCCGGTATTATTCATTATGATTCCATGGTCAAAAAATCCATTCAGGCACAAACCCCATTGTTGTCTTTTGATCCCCACTCTCAAGCAGCACAAGATATTTCAAAAATTGTGACCACTTTGATCGGCTAAAAAATTTGGCATAATTAAAAATTTATGATATAATGTAAAGAGTAACAATCGGGGGATATAAGATGAAGATAAAATAAATGTCCTTTCTTCATCCATTCATGAATTTTTAAATGATGACTCATTGGATAATTCGGAAAAATTATATGCAACACACGCATTGTTAAAAGTTTATCAAAATAATTGGCCGGAAGATACTGCCGGACGAAAAGGACTCAATGATGCCATTAATAAAAAACTGGGTTTCAAATTTCCATTAGCTCAAAATACCAATTCGGAAAACGGGCTTTTAAATGCATTACAAAATTCACAAGAAACCCCATACAAAGATCAAAACAACCAAATTCTAATGCCCCTTCATAATTCAAGAGACATGGCATATGAAAACATCTTTTTTTATGGCATACAATAAAATTTTTGAACCCTTGACTTTAGCATAAAAATGGATTATTTAAAAATCATTATAGGTAAAAGCCTGATGAAAGGATTGGCATGTTTTTAAAAAATATTTTCGGGTCGGCTAACGACAGATATCTTAAAAAATTCAAAAAAACAATTTCAAAAATCAATGAATTGGAAGATTCATATAAATTATTATCAGATGACCAATTAAGAGATAAAACGCAAGAATATAAGACACGCATTCAAAACGGGGAAAGTTTGGAAAGTATTTTGCCCGAAGCTTTTGCAAGTGTCAGAGAAGCCGCTAAAAGAGTTTTGGGATTGCGCCCGTTTGACGTTCAACTTTTAGGGGGTATTATTTTAAATAACGGTCAAATTGCCGAAATGCGCACCGGTGAAGGAAAAACACTTGTTGCCACCATGCCAGTTTATTTAAATGCTTTAACGGGAAAAGGCGTTCACGTTGTTACCGTTAATGATTATTTGGCTAAACGTGACAGCGAATGGATGGGGCAAATCTATCGCTTTTTAGGCCTTTCTGTCGGATGCATTACCCACGATATGAATCAAGCAGAAAGACGTGCCGCTTATAATTCAGATATCACATATGCAACAAACAACGAACTCGGATTTGACTATCTTCGGGACAATATGCGTTTTGAAATCAAAGAAATGGTGCAACGTCCTTTCTATTATGCCATTGTTGACGAAGTAGACTCCATCTTGATTGATGAAGCCAGAACACCGCTTATTATTTCCGGTCCGGCCGAAAACTCATCTGAAAGATATATCAGTGTTGATAAACTGATAAAAACGGTTCGTCCGGAACATTATGAAAAAGATGAAAAACATCGTTCTGTTTCATTAACGGAACTGGGAACCGAATATGTTGAACAACTTTTGTTAGATGCCGGATTAATTCAAAGCAATTTATATGATCCCCAAAATATTGCTTATGTCCATCATGTTGATCAAGCCTTAAGAGCAAATACATTGTTCACAAGGGATAAAGATTATATCGTTAAAGACGGACAGGTCATCATCATTGATGAATTCACCGGCCGTATGATGCAAGGTCGTCGTTATTCAGACGGCTTACATCAAGCAATCGAAGCCAAAGAAGGAGTTGAAATTCAACCGGAAAATCAAACGCTTGCTTCCGTTACATTCCAAAATTATTTCCGGATGTATCCGAAATTAGCCGGCATGACCGGAACTGCCATGACTGAAGCGGCTGAATTTGATGATATTTATCATTTGCAGGTTGTTGAAGTGCCCACAAATAAAACACCTCAACGAATTGATGAAAATGATGTGATATACAGAACGGCTGAAGAAAAATATGATGCCATCATTGAAGATGTTCAAAAAGCTCATCAAAAGGGGCAACCGGTTTTAATCGGAACGGGTTCAATTGAAAAGTCCGAAATTTTGGCCGAATTAATGAAGAAAAGAACATCTATTCAATTCAACGTGTTAAATGCCCGTCATCATGAACAAGAAGCAAAAATTATTGCACAAGCAGGGGCTCCGGGAGCCGTCACAATTGCCACGAATATGGCCGGTCGCGGAACAGATATTCAATTAGGGGGCAATGTTGAAATGCTTGTTAAAGAAGCCCTTGAAAAAGATCCATCTACCGATTTAGAAAGTCTGACACAAAAAATCAAAGAAGAAGTTGCTCAAAAGAAAGAACAAGTTTTGGCAGCCGGCGGTTTATTTGTTTTAGGTTCCGAACGTCATGAAAGCAGACGGATTGACAATCAATTGCGAGGCCGGTCCGGACGACAAGGAGATCCGGGATTGTCAAAATTCTATGTTTCTCTTGAAGATGATTTAATGCGCATTTTTGGGGCAGAACGCATTCAAAATATTTTAACCCGATTAGGGTTAAAGAAAGGGGAACCGATTACTCATAATTATATCACCAAAGCGTTAGCCGTTGCCCAAAAGAAAGTTGAAACATATCACTTCGACATCAGAAAAAACCTTCTTAAATTTGACGATGTGATGAACGATCAACGATCAGCTATTTATGAACAACGCAAAGAACTGATGCTTTCCGAAAGCGTTTCAGAAACATTGAAAGAAATGCGCTTGGATGCCATCGAAAATCTGATTTTTGATTTGGCACCTCCTCGTTCAACCCCACAAGATTGGAATAAAGAAGAATTAACAAATGCTGTTTTAAAAAAATTCGCTGTTGAAGCTCCTTTTAATTCATGGGTAAATGACCCGGGGATCACACCGGAAATTTTGGTTGAACGGGTCAACGATTTGGTTCAAAAACAAATCGAATCCAAAATGTCAATTTTACCGACAGATTTGAGAAACAATCTTGAAAAAAGCATTTTGATTCAAACAATTGATCAATGTTGGAAAGAACATCTTCACACGCTTGACTTTATGAAAACCGCCATTAATTTAAGAGCATATGGTCAAAAAAATCCTTTAAACGAATATAAACGGGAAGCTTTTATTCTTTTTGAAACATTGCTTACAAAAGTAAGGACTCAAGTTTCTGAAATTATTGCTCAAATGCAATTCCAATTTCAAAACCCAAACGAAAATGAGATAAAAGAAACGCATCCGAATCCGATAAATCCGACAACACAAGACCCCTTTTCAACACCGGAAGGTCAAATTTCAAGAAATGCTCCCTGCCCGTGCGGTTCTGGGAAAAAATTCAAACACTGTTGTGGCGCAATCGCTTAAAAAAAGAAAGGGAAAAAAATGAAAATACAAGAATCCGGACGATCAATGGTTGAAATGCTGGCGGTTTTAGCCGTTATCGGTATTTTATCCATCGGCGGTTATGCCGGCTATACTTTGGCAATTAAACGTATTTATTATGAAAAAATTTTGAACACTGCCATCAATTTTGCCGGACAAGGAACAGGTGGAAAAAGTTACTCCACACTTGGCGGTGCCGGTATGGATACCGTAGATGGCATTGATATGGCATTATCAGACAATGGCCTGGTTTGTTTGAAAAACTTTACGGGAACAAGTGGGGATTTAGCAGGATTTAGAAACTATACCTCACAATATAGCAGGACAACAAAATCCGTCAAAGTTAAAGGTGAAGAAATTAATTGTGTTTACACCATGCAGTTAGGAAGAAGATCAAGATA
>JAZNVO010000218.1:0-6857 GCA_045592885.1 Alphaproteobacteria bacterium | reverse complement strand
AATAGTGCGGAATTAAAAAATGGAGGAGCTCAAGGTGGCGCAATTCGAAATAGTGAAACTGGAACTCTAACATTTAATTCAAGTTTTGAATTTAGTGGAAATAAAGAGATTTCACGAGGAATAGAGAAAAAAAATGATATTCGTAATGCTCTGGGAGGAATTATCAACTTCAACCATGGATATGCTGAAGATGGGGTAACACCTCTTATTGGATCATTGGATGGTGGGATTTCAAATCTTGGAATCATCAATAAAACCGGTGCAGGAACTTTGATTTTGGGTGATGCGATTGTGAACTCGGGAACGGGAACATTTAATCAATCTGCCGGTTTAACCATTGCGCATGCGGATCATTTCTTAACCGGCACAAACAACATCACGGGCGGTGAACTCAGAGTTCATGGGGCTAATATGGATAATCTCAAGGCCACGGTTGGAGAAAATGCGTTGCTCACATTCCTCAGCAACTCTGAGAAAGAAATCGAGATGAAGTTGGGTGAAAATGTGAGCGTTGCCGGAGATGTGAAGTTTGGCGCTGATGAGAGCGTTGGCACAGCAAAATATCATTTAAGCGAGGACGTGAGAGCCAAAACAATCACAATTCAAGACTCCATTTTAACCACAGAAAATGAAACATTTGAAGGCGCTTATATCATGGGCGAGAATGTCACTTTAGACATGCAAGATGGCGATATGGAGGACTCTGTGTCTTTCGCGAACTTGACCGGAAGCGCAAACCTCAAGATTGATGCGGATATTGTGAACGGTGAAAACGGGCTTGAGCTTGTGACCGACCAAATTGCAACGAATTCGGATGCCACATTGAAGTTGAATTTGACGGACGTTGTTCTTTCCGAAAAGGCGCTTGATAACGGCTTGAGTGACAGCTATACAGCAACCGTGATGACAGGCGGAACGCTTTCTTATGGTTCGGAAAAAGGCCTTGTCGCAACGGATATCTATAGCTATGAAGTGAGTGGCGCGAATAATCAAATCACAATTGATGCCGTGAAGTTCAATGAGGGCTCAGATGTGATGAAATCTGTTGCGGAGTTTGACGGAGATGCTGCCTTTAATATGACGATTGGCGGGGATTCGTATGAAATGCAATCAGATGTCGTGATGACCGAAAACACAAAATCCATTGTTGGCAAAGACAAGGAAACAAGCACCTTAACCGCCAAAAAAATAACGGTGAACGGTGCCACATTGAATGTTGAAAATGTCTCTGTTAGTGGCGAAAATCAACTGATTGATGTTGAAAGCGGAACGCTCAACGTAACCAATGCCAAAGTTGACAATATTGAAAATGCTGGTAAAACAACGCTTGACACGGCCGAGGTTAGTGAGCTTGAAAACGCCGGCACATTAACGGCTAACGGTTCAGAAATCGGCGAGTTTTTGAACGGTAACGAAGCCGAAGTCACGGGCGGTAAAGTTGCTAAAGTTACCAACAAAGGCGAGTTAACCGTAACAGGGGCAACGATAACTGAGCTTGTGAACGAACAAGAGGCCGAGTTAACTGCTTCAACGGTTGAAGATTTAACCAATATGGGCACAATGACCGCTAAAGATTTGACGTTGAAGGGCGCTTTAAAAGGCGAGGGCACGGTAACTTTAAGCGGAAAACTCGTTGCAGATGACATCTTTAAATCAGAGAACAAAATTATCTCTGACGGTATGGAAGTGTCTGATAATGTTAAAAAAATGGAGCTTGCCGATCTTGAGATTAAATCTGGCACAACGCTTGATATCGGGACAAGGGAAGTGACGGCAAAAGAGGTCAAAGTTGGCGATAAAGCAACGCTTCAAGTGACCTTGAACGATCTTGAGGAGCATGGCACCATGAAAGCCGATAAGATTGAGGCGGGCGCTGGGGCAGGGGTCCATCTTGTCTTGGGTGAGAAATTTGAAGGCGGCGTGTTTGACGTGTTTAAAGGCACAAAAGGCGCCGGCGATTTAGAGGTTAAACACAATAACCTTTATAACGTCGTTGAAGTTGAGGAAGGAAAATATTCTTTCATGACGAAAGACACGGAAGCCTTACAAGAGTCTTTGGGAGCAACGAAAGAAGAAGTAAGCATTGCCGATGCTATGACAAAAGGCACTTCAGCGAACGAAGCTTTTAACAAGGTTCAAAGTGAAGTGTTAATTGCCTTGCAATCGTTGGAAACAGACACAGTGGTGAAGGCCAAAAAAGCCCTGTCCGCTGTTGGATCAAAAGAACATCCGATTGAACAATCGGTGTCAAGCGAACATTTGGTTGCTTTGCAAAATGTGGTGCAAGCGGAGTTGCATGGCACAACCGTTGGTCATTCAGGTGGCGACACGGACCCACGCGCAAAAGTTTATATCAAAGGGCTTTATGATCGGACAAAATCAAGCATGGGCGAGGGCTTTAGAGCAAGGAGTAAAGGTGCTGTTTTGGGCGTTCAAAGTGAAGTGACGGACACTTTAACTTTGGGCGTTGGGTATGCGACCAGTCAAACAACGGCAAAAGAAGACTTGCGCCGAACGGAAGTTGACACGAACACCGGCTTTATCTCGGCGCACTATCAACCAAACGCTTGGTGGGTCTCTGGATTGGCAACGTTCTCAAGGGGCGAATACGAGGAAGAAAAACAAATCCTCTCAAGTATGGGCAAAGCCTCTTACGATGTTGACTCTTGGGGTGCGCAAGTGATGACCGGTTACGATATCAAGCTTGATAATGCGATTATCACGCCGGAAGTTGGGTTGCGTTACTTGTCCGTCAAACAAGAGGGATACACCGATACACTTGGGACAACGGTTGCCGGAACTCGGAGCGATTACTTGACAGCTTTAGTCGGCGTTAAAGGCACTTGGGATATGGGAGCTATTCGCCCGATCGCCGGCGTCACCGTTGGATATGATATCATCTCTGATGATGTCTCGGCGCTTAACACCCTTGCCAATGGTGCCAGCTATACGGTGAACGGCGAAGCGTTGGATCGTTTGAGCACGGGCGTTTCTCTTGGTGTTGAAGCAGATATTGGCGAAAGAACGAGTCTTAAGTTAGAGTATAGTGGAACGTTTAGAAAAGAATATGTGGATCACAGCGGAATGCTCAAGCTAGAAATGCGGTTCTAAACATCATCTGGGGGCGCTTCTCAACACTCATGTACCCGTTCTCTTTGTACACTACGTGTTGTGAATCGCCTCCCAGCTATCTGTTTATATCCCGCATTTATCTCATTTGTTTGAATCGAACAACTTTTTTTGAATTCATTTCCCTTTTGACCATTTTTTTGGTCTTCATTTGTTATCTTTTTGAAGACACTCTCTAAAAAAAGAAAAAAAACGGGCTTTTACCCTTTTTTTTAATATCTTCTTCTCCTTCTTGTCCTAGTTTTTGTGAGTTGAAGTTGAGTTCTTTTTTTATCTTGCGATGGAATTTCAGAATTTTTCAATTTCTTTTTCAGGCTGGGGCTGAACAGTTTTAACAAAAGAGTTCTTGTTAATAAAAAGAAACACATTATAATTAAAAAATAGCCGATATTTTGTTTTGAGCAGGCAAGGGCGACAAAAATTAACAAAAAAATTCGCAAAACTGATGAGAGAAAAAGAGCCAATCCCTTTTTTCTTGAACGGGATAAGAAACAAACCGTTTGCCAAATTAAAAAAAGATATATAACCGATAAAATTGCGCCGATACTTCCGTATAATATAAAATCATCTAAAGTAAGTGTTGTTAACATCGTATTCATTTTGTCTCCTGATAATTTGTTTAATCTTCAAGTGTTTCTCTGACCTTTTGAATTAATTCTGTGATTTCAAAAGGTTTTTGCAAAAATCCAGTGTTCGAAAATTCTTTTGTTGATTTTGGATTGAATAAATCTTCCGAATATCCGCTCATTAAAATTGTTTTTAATTTCGGATAGGCTTCTTTTGCTTTTTGAATCAATGTTTTTCCATCCATTTGTGGCATTACCATATCACTGATTAATAAATCAAAATCATCTTTGTCAGCCAATAATTTTAATGCTTCTATCCCACTTGAGCAATCCGTAACCGGAAATCCTTTTGTCTTTAAAGCTTGTGCCGTGACAAAGCGAACGCTGTCTTCATCATCCACCAAAAGAATGTTTGGTGTTTTTTGAGGTGTGAACATTGGTCGAATGCTCTTTTTCGGAAGAATTTTTTCTTGGATATCTTCATATCTTGGAAGATAAATGATAAAAGTTGTGCCGATACCTTTTTGACTGTCAACTGAAATATAACCACCGGCTGAATGAATAATACCGTAAACAGTTGACAGTCCCAATCCGGTTCCGGAACCGGATGAGCTTGTTTTTGTTGTGAAAAACGGTTCAAAAATGTGAGATAAATGATCTTCATCAATACCGTTTCCGTCATCTGATACAATAATTTTAATATAATCACCGGCTTCAATTGTTTCATTGCCAAGAGGTTTTGCTTTTTTGAGCTTTTCTTTTGTAACTGAAATATGAAGAGTTCCGGTATTTTTCATTGCATCTTTTGCATTAACTGCCAAATTTAAAAAGATTTGAGTTAATTGATTTGCCCCCATTTTGACGGATCCTAACCCACGTTGCATATTTGTTTTAAGAGTTACAAACGGGGATAAACTGCGATGTAAAAGTGTTGAAATATCAATAAAGGCATCGTGAAAATTTACCAGATCGACTTTTGAAGGTTGTTTTTTTGAAAAAGTAAGGAGTTGCCCGACTAATCCCGCTGCTTTGTTAGCATTTCCCTTGATTTGCATAACGTCTAAAAATGTTGGGTCAGAGGCAGGATATCTTTCCAATAACAGATCACAAAAGCCGATAATTGCAGTGAGCAAGTTATTAAAATCATGCGCAATTCCACCGGCGAGTTGTCCAATGGCTTGCATTTTTTGTCCATGAGCAAATTGTCTTTCTAAATTTTTTTGTTCAGATGAATCAATAAAATAAATCAAAAAGTTATCTTTTTTTGCAGATGAAAAATTGATGAAGATATTGAACGTTTTTGATCCGAAAGCACTAGAGGTTGTAATATCAATTTTTTCGTTTGAAGATAGACCTTGCAACATTTTTTTGAGTTTGGAAACAAATAATTCTTTGCTTGTTTCACTGATGAAGTCTAAAAGATTTGTTTTGTTTGTTTCTGGTTCATATAATTTGATGAAATTTTTAAAGGCTTCATTGGATTGTTTGATTTTGTAATCGAATGCATTGATGACAAGCAATGGGAGGGGTGCTTTATCAAAAAGATATTTATTTTGATATTTTAAAGGGTCAATTTGGCGAATTAATCCATAAAAAAATGTTTTTGAACAGGTTTCGAAAGATTTTTGAGTAATATCAGCAGGGAAAATCCCTTTTTTTGTTTGGAAATAAAGAGTTCCGGACCAAAATCCTTCAAAATGAGGCGTTCCTTCAATGATGAAAAAAGTGAGCGGTTTTCCGATTGCTTCAGAAACAGTTGTTCCGATTAAATCACAAAAAGCTTTATTCACGTAAATGAGAATTCCCGATTTATCAGTTAAATAAATGGGATCTGAAAAACAACTCAAAACGTTGGACATAAAATCCAATCGATGAGTTAAACTGTAATGTAACGCATATTGAGCAGAAATATCATCTGCAATTAGCAATAATCCGGATGAAAGTTTTTTAATTTGAATCAAATATTTCCCGTTAGGTGTATAAATCTCTGTTTTAAAAGGTATTCTTTTTAAATAAGCATCAATAAGTTTTTGAGTATCTTCAGTCGGATTTAAATTTTTGATAAATGCAAAGGGATTTTCTTTTTCCCCGAATAATTCAAGACCTTTTTTGTTTGAGACCAAAGGAATATTGGCAAAAGAGCGGATTTGACGGGCTCCTTCTTCTGCATTTAAAAGTTCTTTGAAATATTTGTTTTTTCTTTGAAACATGGTTTTATTTTAACAAGAGTTTTCTTATTTTTCTACAAAAAAATGATAAAAATTGTTAAATACGTCACAAAACTTTCTTTTTTCTTTCTTGCATTTTTACTTAAAATCGGGTAAAAGAATCCTATATTAAAAAAAATGAGGTGAAAACATGGAAAAAGAACAACAAGATGCAATCAAAGAGTTAGCTCAATTGTTACACGAAAATAATTTGTCTGAAATTGATTATGAAGCCAATGGGGTTCATATTCGGATTGTTGGACCGAAGGCCACTTCAACGGAAATTTGCACTGTTGCTCCGGCTCAGGTACCGGCCGTGCAACAAATTTCGGTTCCTGCCGTTCATGAAAATAAACCGGTTGCCGTTTCTTCAAATGATATCTTGTCTCCAATGGTTGGAATTGTTTATCTTTCAAAAGATCCGCAATCTGCTCCATTTGTGAAGCCGGGGGATACTGTTTCGGTCGGACAAACAATTTGTCTTGTTGAAGCAATGAAAACATTTAATCCAATTAAGGCGACAAAAGCCGGTGTTGTGAAAGCTGTTTTGGTTGAAAACGGTTCTCCGGTCGAATATAATCAACCGTTATTTAGTTTGGAATAAGAATGTTTGAAAAAGTTTTAATTGCAAATCGCGGCGAGATTGCCTTGCGTATCCACAGAGCCTGTCGGGAAATGGGGATTAAAACCGTTGCCGTTCACTCAACGGCAGATGCCGATGCTATGCATGTGAAATTGGCGGATGAAGCTGTTTGTATCGGGCCGGCTTCTGCAAAAGATTCCTATTTAAATAAAGCGGCGATTATTTCTGCGGCTATGATGACTGGGGCTGATGCCATTCATCCAGGATATGGTTTTTTATCTGAAAATGCTGATTTTGCCGAAATGGTTGAAGCACATGGGATGACCTTTATCGGACCGATACCGAAAATGATGCGATTGATGGGTGCCAAAG
>JAZNVO010000217.1:0-4432 GCA_045592885.1 Alphaproteobacteria bacterium | reverse complement strand
GATATATCATATAAAAATCCATATAAAAAACATATTTTTCAATAAGTTATATCAAAAGAACTTGGGACAACCAGAGAGGAAGCAACTGTGATAGAGGCATTAATAAAGGGAACAAGTACAAAAGAAGAATTTACAAAAATGCAAAGCGAAATATTGGGAGCATTGCAATCAAATGAGCTAGCTTCTATACAAAAAGCCAAGAACGCTTTGAAATCTGTTGGAAAATCTGAACATTCAACGGCGCAATCCGTTTCAACGGAACATATCGGCGCGGTGATTGGCGTTGTTTCCGGCGAGATGAAAGGCGAAACCGTCAAGTTTATGTATGAGCTATACACTGCACTTGGCGGTTTCATCTTTATTGTCTGCTTTATCATCCTTATTTTAACGCATCAGATAAAGTTGAGAAAATCTCTTTACAAAGATATCCTTTTGTTATAAAATATATTTTCAAGAAACAAAAGAGGAACAAATGAAAGACAAAACTCCACAGTTGATAAAAATGGCAATTTGCTATGATTTTGATGGAACACTCGCCCCTGGCAATATGCAAGAATATGGCTTTATTGAAAAGCTTAATATGACGCCAGATGAGTTTTGGAAAAAAAGTAACACGCTTGCTAAAACAAAAAAAGTTGATAATATTTTAGCATATATGTATCAGATGAAAAAAGAATCATTAAAACGGGCTATGCCGTTCACAAAACAGGATTTGACTGGTTACGCTGCCAAAGTGGAACTTTTTAAAGGCGTTGAAACGTGGTTTAAACGGATCAATGAATATGCTTTAAAACAAGGAGTTGTTTTAGAGCATTATATCATTTCTTCCGGATTGAAAGAGATGGTTGAAGGAACAAAAATTGCTCCTTATTTTAAAGAAATTTTTGCCTCTTCTTTTATGTATGATGATAATGATTATGCCATTTGGCCGGCGTTAGTTGTGAATTATACGAATAAAACGCAATTTTTGTATCGTATAAACAAAGGGTGTTTAGATGTGAGTGATGATACGCATTTGAATGCTCACATGGATGATAAAGATAAACCGATTTCGTTTCAAAATATCATTTATATCGGTGATGGGGATACAGATGTCCCATCAATGAAAACGGTGAAACGGGAAGGTGGTCACACAATTGCGGTTTATCAAAAAAAGAATAAGAAAAAAATGAAAAGCTTGTTAGGATCAGAGCGAGCAGATATTATTGCGCCGGCAGATTATTCTTTGAATCAACCAATTGATATTTTTGTGAAATCCATTATTGATAAAGTTGTTTCGGATACACATTTAAAATATCTGGAATCGATTTTAAGCAAATAAAAGGAGGTTGAAAAATGAAAGTTTTTTCAAGCGGAATCATTGATGGGGTTATTGATGATAAATTTGGTAAATTCGGAAACAGTTTTATTGATGATATGCCGAGTTTTTCTTTGCCGTTTCAAATTGAAAATGAACCCAAAGGAACGGTTTCTTATGCCGTTATTTTAGATGATAAAGATGCGATACCCGTTTGTGGATTTGATTGGATCCATTGGCTTATCTGTAATTTGAAAACAAATCACGTTGTTGCCGGAGAATCAACAAATATAAATGCTGATTTTATTCAAGGATCGAACAGTTGGAATATGTCGCTTTATGGGGGAATGGCGCCACCTGATAAAGATCATATTTATGATTTAACTATTTATGCATTAGATACGGAACTTTCGTTGAAAGAAGGTTTTTCATACAATGAATTATTAAAAGCAATGGATGGGCATATTTTGGATTCTTTTTGTTTGAAAGGGAAATATCGGGCGTTTTAAATGAAAGAAGAAGTTCAAAAAGCTGTTGATGTTTTAAATAGAGGGGGTGTGATTTTATATCCGACAGATACTGTTTGGGGACTTGGATGTGATGCCACGAATGAAAAAGCTGTTCGAAAACTTTTTTTAATTAAAAAACGAATGGAAGATAAGAGTGTTATTACTCTTGTGGATAATTTTGAAACGGTTAAGAAATATGCATCGGAAGTTCCTTTTATGTTGGAAGAATATATTTTGAAAGCACCGGTACCGACAACTTTTATTTTGCCAAAAGGAAAAGACATGGTAAAAGGTGTGATAAATCAAAATGGATCAGCAGCGTTTCGCATTCCAAAACATAATTTTTGCCAAGAGCTGTTGTCTTTTTTTAAAAAACCGCTTGTGTCAACTTCTGCGAATTTATCAGGTGAAAAGGCGCCCGCTTTTTTTGATGAAATAACAGATGAAATCAAAAATTCAGTTGATTATATTGCTCCTCTTTTTTGTGAGGGCGTTATGACATATTCTCCTTCCAAAATTTTGTTTTTAAAAGAAACAGGTGATTTTTTAATTATAAGGGAATAATTTTACTGGACTTTTTAGAAAAAAAAGAGTATTATCAACTCAAAATTAAATAAAATTATTCGAAATTTTTTTAAAACGATTGTTCTTTTTAATCTTTTTAGAGGGTTTGAAAGAGCGGTTGTTTTTTATTTGTAAAGAGGTAAAAAATGACACAGGAAATGAGAAATATTGCAATTATTGCACACGTTGACCATGGAAAGACAACGTTTGTTGATGCCTTTTTGAAACAAAGTGGGGCTTATCGTGAAAATCAACAAGTTGTAACTTGTGCAATGGATTCAAATGATCTTGAAAGAGAACGTGGTATCACAATTTTTGCAAAATGCACCTCTGTCGAATGGAATAATATCAGAATTAACATTGTTGATACACCGGGTCACGCTGATTTTGGTGGAGAAGTTGAGCGTATTTTGTCAATGGTTGATGGTGTTATTTTATTGGTTGATTCTGCCGAAGGTCCACTTCCTCAAACAAAATTTGTTTTATCAAAAGCATTGAAACTCGGGCTTCGTCCAATTGTTGTGATTAACAAAATTGACAGAGCGGATGCCAGACCGGATGAAGTGCATAATGAAATTTTTGATTTATTTGACAATTTGGGTGCAACAGAAGAACAACTCGATTTCCCAACTCTTTTTGCTTCCGGTCGTGAAGGATGGGCAGTTAATGATTTGAATGATGAACGTAAAGATATTATGCCTCTTTTCAAAAAAATCGTTGAGCATGTGCCGGCGCCACAATGTGATGAAAACGGACCGTTTAAAATGCTTGTCACAACTTTGGAAGCAGATCCGTTTGTTGGACGTATTTTAACAGGGCGTATTTTGTCCGGTAAAATTAAAACAAACCAAATGATTAAAGCAATTACCCGTGAGGGAAAACCGGTTGAAAATGCAAGAGCTAGCAAAATTTTGGCTTTTCGTGGTCTCAAACGTCAGCCGATTGATGAAGGGGTTGCCGGAGATATTGTCAGCATTGCCGGGATGACGGATGCAACGGTTTCGGATACTCTTTGCGATTCAACCGTTACAGAACCGATTCAAGCAGATCCGATTGATCCGCCTACTTTGGCAATGACTTTTTCAATTAATACTTCTCCTTTGGCGGGAACAGAAGGGGATAAAGTAACATCTCGTATGATTTGGGACAGATTGTGCAAAGAAGCAGAAGGAAATATTGCTTTACGTGTTACCCGAACGGATACAACAGATGCATTTGAAGTTGCCGGTCGTGGTGAATTGCAGTTGGGTGTTTTAATTGAAACAATGCGCCGTGAAGGATATGAACTTTCCGTTTCTCGTCCGCGTGTTGTTTTTAAAGAAGATGAAAACGGTCAAAAATTAGAGCCGATGGAAGAAGTTGTTATTGATGTGGATGATGCTTATACAGGTGTTGTTGTTGAAAAAATGAGTCTTCGCAAAGGTGAAATGACCGAAATGCTTCCAAGTGGCGGTGGAAAAACAAGATTAACATTTATTGCTCCGTCCCGTGGTTTAATCGGATATTATAGCGAATTTTTAACGGATACTTGTGGAACGGGAGTGATGAACAGATTATTCCATTCTTATGCTCCGTATAAAGGTCAAATTACGGGCAGAAGAAATGGGGTTTTGATTTCAACGGAACAAGGAAAAGCCGTTCCATATGCGCTCTTTAACATTCAAGAACGCGGACCTTTATTTATTCCAGCCGGAGTCACGGTTTATGCCGGTATGATTATCGGGGCCAATGCGAAACCCGGGGATATTGAAGTGAATCCGATTAAAGGTAAAAAACTGACGAATATGCGTGCTGCTGGAAAAGATGATAACGTTCTTCTTTATCCGCCGAGAACAATGAGTTTAGAAGTTGCTCTTTCTTATATTGAAGATGATGAATTGGTTGAAGTAACACCTGAAAATATCAGATTGCGTAAGAAATATTTGGATAGTAATGAACGGCGCAAATTTGAACGCAGAAAAGAAGATTAACCCATAAAAAAAAAGGAAAAATAAATGCATAGTTGGATTGATTCTTTAAGAGGATATTTAAAACCGGCTGTTTTTATTTTCTTGTTTTTAGT
>JAZNVO010000216.1:0-5159 GCA_045592885.1 Alphaproteobacteria bacterium | reverse complement strand
ATAATTTATGATCCATTGTTTTTACTCCTTTTTGGCTAATGTACTGGACTAAATACGCCCATCACGTATTTTATATCATATTCTAATTTTTTTTGCAAGTCCTTTCCTTTAAAAAATATTTTCCAATAATAAGTTACAGTTTATCAAACTTTACAAAAAATTACAAGAATTAAAAAATGCTTGCGTTTTTTCTTTTTTTATGCCTATAATCCTTGTATTATGAGTGAAAATATTGAAGTAACCGAAAATATTAAAGAAGCAAAATTGGCTGATGCACTCAGGGAAAGATATTTAGCATATGCGCTTTCAACAATTGTTGCCCGTTCGTTGCCAGACGTTCGTGACGGTTTAAAACCCGTTCATCGCCGGCTTTTGTTTGCCATGAGGCAATTAAAACTCGACCCTGTATCCGGCTTTAAAAAATGTGCCCGTGTTGTTGGTGATGTCATCGGTAAATATCATCCTCATGGAGATTCTTCCGTGTATGATGCCATGGTTCGCTTGGCACAAGATTTTGCCGTTCGTTACCCTCTTGTTGACGGTCAAGGAAACTTTGGGAATATCGACGGTGATAAAGCTGCTGCCATGCGTTATACCGAAGCCCGATTGACTGCCGTTGCCGTAAAATTGATGGAAGGATTGGATGATAATGCCGTTGATTTTGACAAGACATATGACGGGGAAGAAGATGAACCGGTTGTGATGCCGGCGGCCTTTCCGAATTTGCTTGCTAACGGGTCATCCGGGATTGCTGTCGGAATGGCAACCAATATTCCGCCTCACAACGTCGGTGAAGTGTGTGACGCACTCATTTATTTGATCAAACATCAAGAAGCCGATGTTGAAAAGTTGATGGATTTTGTTCAAGGTCCGGATTTCCCAACCGGTGGCATTTTAGCTGAACCCAGAGCCAATATCATTAAAGCATATAAAGAAGGCCGTGGAGCAATGAAAGTGCGGGCCAAATGGGAAAAAGAAGATCTTTCACATGGGCAATATCAAATTGTTGTAACCGAAATTCCTTATCTCGTTCAAAAATCTGATTTGATTATGAAAATCGCCAAACTTTTGAGCGAAAAGAAATTGCCTCTTTTGGCTGATATCAGAGATGAATCTTCCGACAAGGTGCGCATTGTTTTGGAACCGAAATCAAGAGCCGTGTTACCGGAACAATTGATGGAACATTTATATAAAAACACGGATTTACAAGTTAATTTCAACTTGAATATGAATGTTCTTGATGCAGATCATACACCAAAGGTCATGAATTTAAAAGAGGTTTTGCAAGCCTTTTTGAAACATCGAGATCAAGTGTTAATCAGGCGATCAAAATATCGCCTTGATAAAATTATTCACCGGATGGAATTGTTACAAGGGTTTTTAATCGCCTTTTTGAATTTGGATCGCATTATTGAAATCATCCGAAATGAAGATGAACCAAAACCGTTGATGATGAAAGAATTCAATCTCACCGAAATTCAAGCCGAAGCCATTTTGAATATGCGGTTACGTTCTTTACGCCGGTTAGAAGAAAACCAAATCAAAGAGGAACATCAGGCATTGGCTGATGAGAAAAAAGAGTTGGAAGCTTTGCTTGAATCAAAAGAATTGCGCGATGCAAAATTGACTCTTGAAATCAAAGAAATCAAAGCTCTCTTTGGTCAAAAAACACCATTGGGCGCCAGAAGAACGGCTGTTATTGAAGCTGCCGTCAGTGTTGAAGTGCCGATTGAAGCCATGATTGAAAAAGAACCTATCACGGTTGTTCTTTCCAAAAAGGGATGGATCAGAGCCTTAAAAGGACACACAGATGTCGCTGATTTAAAATATAAAGAAGGAGATGATCTCAAGTGTTTTGTTCAAACATACACAACGGATAACATCATCTTTTTCACAACAAACGGTAGATTTTTCACTTTGCGTGGCAATATGATTGCCGGCGGACGTGGATTTGGTGAACCACTTCGCTTGCAAATTGACATTCCGCAAGATGCTGATGTAATCACAATGTTTGTTTATCAAAGCGATGTCAAACTGTTGGTAGCCACCCAAAAAGGCAAAGGGTTCTTGGTCAATTCAAATGATATCATTGCACAAACAAGAGCGGGTAAAATTATTTTGAACGTTGCTGATGATGATAAAGCCTGTCTTTGCAAACAAGCAAACGGAACCCATATTGCCGTTATCGGAACAAACAGAAAAATGATTGTGTTTACCACGGAAGAAATTCCGGTAATGTCTCGAGGAAGCGGTGTTATTTTGCAACGTTATCAAGAAGCAAAGCTCAGTGATGCCAAGTTCTTTAATTTAGAAGAAGGTCTTGCATTCCCATCCGGAAACGGCATTCGTGTTGAAAAGAACATTTCATTATGGATGACAAAAAGAGCCGCTGTCGGAAAAATTCCACCGGTCGGTTTCCCAAGAAGCAACAAATTCGGCTCTTAAAAAAAAATAAAAGTAAATCGCCTTAAAATCTTTATGGCGATTTATTTTTCACCAATAAAGAAAAAATTATTGACAATAAAAAACAAAAAGCGTATAGTTTCCCTTATGAAAAACGTAACATTACTTCTTTTAGCAAACTTGTTGTTGGGATATGAGCTTCATTTCCTAAAGGGGTAAGTGTTATAAAAAATTAATCAAACGAAACACCCTTTTAGGAGGGTGTTTTTTTTATTCTTAAACAAACAAAAGGACCTATTATGACTGAAAACAAAAAAAACAATGACACATCTATTCAAAGACAACCGTTTTTTTATGACGTTACATTAAGAGACGGCAACCAAGCGCTCAAAAACCCGTGGAGTTTGGCTGAAAAAGAAATCATCTTTGACAAATTGGTGTCATTGGGAGTTCAAGGCATTGAAATCGGTTTTCCTGCTTCTGATGAAATGGATTTTATTGCTTGTGAAGCACTGGCAAAACGTGCCGATGAAAAAACGGTGGTGAGTGTTTTAGCCCGTGCCAATGAAAAAGACATTGAAAAAGCTGTTCAAGCTGTTAAATTTGCCAAACGACCAAGAATTCACACCTTTATCGCCATGAATCCGTTAGGTCTTGAACATGTTTTGAAAAAAGATATTCACACCGTCACAAAAATGGCCATCAAAGCCGTTAAAAAAGCAAAAGAATTGTTACCAAATGCCGAAGTTGAATTTTCGGTTGAACACTTTGGTGATTGCATTGAAAATTTACCTCAAGTAATTGATGCGATTGAAAAAGTTGTAAATGCCGGTGCGGATGTCATCAACCTGCCAAACACGGTGGAACGATATTTGCCGACCGATTTTACCGACATGGTCAAAGCCGTTCATGAACGCATTGGGGATAAAGCCGTTATTTCCGTGCACTGCCATAATGATCTGGGCATGGCAACTGCCACAACAGCAATGAGTTATTTTGCAGGGGCTACACAACTTGAAACAACAATTAATGGTCTCGGTGAACGAGCCGGCAACACAAATATGCAAGAAGTAGCCGTCACACTTTATAACAAAAACGTTAAAATGCCGATTAAAATGGAAAAAATTCAAGAAACATCTTTACTTGTCAGTGAAATGGCGAGCATTCCCATTTATGAAAAAGCTCCCGTTATCGGATCAGATGTTTTGGCGCATCGAAGCGGGATTCATCAAGACGGATCAAACAAAACAAAGGGCCTTAAAAAAGGACAATATATCGCTTTTGATCCAACACTTATCGGCCGATATGAAGGCGAACACATCGGTTTCACAAGCCAATCCGGAAAATCAGCATTGTTCTCAAACTTTCAAAATTTGGGATATCCGATCACATTGCAAGAAGCCGAATTTTTGATGCCATATGCAAAAAAAATGGCAGAAGAAAAAAGAAGCGAACTTAAACCAAAAGATTTGGATAAACTGTATCGCACTCATTTATGCCAAATTGAGGGGCCTTATCATCTTTCTTCTTTTGACAAAATTAAAGATGGCAAATTTTTGCTTTCATATCAAAAAGAGGAACAATCTTTTGAAAAAGCAGGTGAAGGAAACGGCCCGATTAACGCTTGTATTAATGCCTTTTTAGCATTAGGGGTTGCCATTGAAGTTGCCAAATATGAACAAAAAATGATGACACCGGCTGATAAAGAAGCTTCCGATGCTTTGGCAACCATCACAGTTTCAAATCAATCAAAATCCGTTGTGGCAAGAGCCATTGACCGGTCAACAACAAAAGCCAGTATCAAAGCCATTTTTAACGGATTAAACCTGCTTTCAAGAGGGTCTTAATTTCCCATCGACATAAAAAAGGAGAGATTTTCTCTCCTTTTTTATTACCCTGCTTTTTTGGTAAAAAAGCAAAAAAATATTACTCAGGCAGCTCAGATGCAAAAACGCCTCTTTTTAGCATTTTTTCAAATACCGGTGTTTAAACACACTACTTGACTTTCCTCTCTTCCCACCTTTATATTAAAAAAAAGAAAAAAATGGGAGAAAAAAATGGCAAAAGAAAAAACCTCTTTAAATAAAAAAACAGGTTCAAAAAAATCAACAACTTTTTTAAATAACAAGAAAAAACATTCAATAACAGAAAACACAAAAAAGGTTAAAAAAAGCACTGTATCCATAAAAGAAGAACCGGTTCTTATTAAAAATCAAACACCTTCCTCTCAAATATCTTCCCAGAGCACAGAGAAAATAAACCATCAAAAAGTTAAAAATACCCGAAATATTTTTCAAATTTATTTTACCGGCTGGAAAAATCTTTTTTCAATCAAAGGAAGAGCAAATCGCGCGGAATTCATTTCTTTTTGGAGCTTAAGCTTACCGATTTTATTTTTGTTAAATCCTCAATATAATGAAGAATGGATCAATTATATTTGCTCTTTTGTTTCACTTATTGTGTTATTCGGTCTTTTCACTTTAACCATCCGAAGAACACATGATTTAGGACAAAGAGGATTTTGGGGTGCATTGTTATTTTTACTTGTTTTTGGCGGATTGAACACATTAGCCGGCATCACATACACTTACGCCATCGGTTATATAGTCACCGTATTTTTATATTTTCTGATGATGTTATTACCGGGAGAAAAATCGGATAACCGATTCGGGAAATTCCCAAAAAAAGCATCAAAAATCGCTCTTGAAAACGAAGACATTGATAATGATTTTGATTTGTATGAATAAGTTATAATT
>JAZNVO010000215.1:0-1913 GCA_045592885.1 Alphaproteobacteria bacterium | reverse complement strand
TATTTTTTGTTTTCACTGCTTCAAAAAGAGTATATTCATCATTCTTGGTCTTATGAACCAATGTTTCATTCACAAGCTCTTCAATCTCAAATGGTGAAAAATCGGCTTTTTTCAAACCGAACAAGTCCCCGGCTTTAATTAAACCAAACAGCTCTTGAACTTTTTTTTCAAGATATTCATTCATTGACATAAAAAAACCTCCATTTACGGTTATTCTTTGAAAAGAATTGGATTATATCATATTTCCCTTTATTCGTCAATATTTTTTTATACAATAAAAAATCGTTAAAACGAAGCTTAAAAAACAAAAAAGCCCTCTAAAAAAAGAAAGCTTTTTCATTTTTAAAAATATCTTGTTTTTATCAAGCTCTACCCTGTTTATTTTGGATAAAAAAAGACGTTTCGTTTTCGCTTAAAAAAGGAACCGTTTCAGCACCTTCTTTCAACCGGTCGGTCATGCAAGAAGAATAAGTTGCAATCCGCTCGCCTTTTTTGTTTTTTTCTTTTAAATCAATGTGAAACATCTCTTTTAAAATTTTTCTTTGTTCTGTTGAAATCTCCTGATATTCCTGTCTTCCTTCTTGAACGGGAACCGAAGCACCATCAATGAAATAAAGGCATTTTTCCAACTCTCGAACAGCTTTTTGATAAGAAGGTGAGTCGGTTGCTTTTTTTCCCTGTTCTCTTCCCACTTTTGCTCTTTGAGCCAATGTGTCAATCAGAGGGGTTGGAACAATGTCTTTAAAACACACAAAATCAGCACCAAATTTGCCATAAACAGATCGATATCTGTCCCGAACTTGTTGCCTTAAACCAAGGTCAATCTCTTGCCCCCCATTTTGAAAAACTCCCAACGGATCGGCAATTTTTTCTTCCACCAATTTCGACAACACCCCTGTTTGATTCATATAAGAAAATCGCTCTGAAATTGAAGAATAATCGGTATAAACAGCCTCATCCAAGGGGCTTAAAAAATCCCGTGCAAAAAGCGCTTGATTTTTCAAAGAAAGAGTTTCCGGATTTTGCTTTTTATTCAAAATTTGATGAAGATATTCAGCGCGCGCCGGCCCCGAAACATCAAAAAAACTCCGAACAATGAGATTGGAATTTTCAAGCGCCAATTGATGTTCTAAAGCACGGGGTTCAGCCTCGGCATAAAGAAAATGATATCGGCTCAAAATCGGGTCTTTTGAACAAGCCAATTGTTCCAAAAGACCATTCCTATCTTGATCCAAATGAGAAAGCTCATGCGCAATTTGAATCCCGACAATTTCATTAAAAGCTTGTTGAGACATCTCCGAGTCAGGTAAAATCCCTTGCATTTGCCCTATTTCTTCACACCGTTTTTGAATGGCATTTGCAAAAATCAAAATCCCTCCTTGTCGCGGTTGATATGACCCCATCAAATCACCTGTCTTCCTTGAAAAATCAATCTGAATGCGATAACGCGGATCCTCTTGTTGTTTTTTTGAGACATTTTCCAAAATCCGACGCATAAAAAGACAACCGGTCGGCGTTTTTGAAAGCGCCGTCATGCTATCTGAAAAAAGAGCTTTATCATCATAAAACCACCGACCATTCACCTCAAAACAATTCAAAAAGGCGGAAAATTCCTCTTTTGTCAGAGGGTTCGGCAAAAAAATATTCAGCTCACAATTTGTCACCATTGTTCTCCCTTAAATCAACCACTTTTTTATAGTATAACACGGGTTGAAAAATAAGTCCACCACCTTCTCACAAACCACACCTCAACCCCTCATCTCCTCAACATATCTCAAACCCTGCACACAATCCAACCCCTCATCTCCTCAACCGACTCCCTCCACCTTTCCCCAAAATCTCACTTCTCCTTTACGCCTTCTCTCTCTTAAGAGTTTTCTCTCTTCCTTCGCGTTTAAACCCATTTTTAACCC
>JAZNVO010000214.1:0-10054 GCA_045592885.1 Alphaproteobacteria bacterium | reverse complement strand
TTATGAAGAACCGCCGGCTAGGCCGGCGGGTTCCTTTTATAAAAAAACGGATTTGATTGATGGATAATTTTCCCGTAAGTCAAATTAAAATTATGGTATACTTGGGTCAAAATCAAGAGCAACAGAATTGATGCAATATCTTTGTTGTGTTTTTGTGGTCAAAGAAAAAAATCGATGTCCAAGGTGAGATAAGCATCTGTTACACAAAACTTCATCCCTAATCATAAAAAATGAAAAATCTTTTTTGATGAGAGTGCTTTTTTCAATTGCTTTATCAAAAGAAGGCCAACCGCACGGACATTTAATTTTTGCCGAGCTTAAAAAAAGTTTTTCACCACAGGCTTTGCATCGATAACTTCCTTTTTTAAAAAAAAAGGTGTAAAAACCGGTGTTGGGTATTTCAGTTCCTTTTTTTCTTAAAATGTGAAATTCATCCGGTGTGAGAAGTTTTTTCCATTCCGTTTCTGAATGTTTTATTCGAACGGGTAACAAATTTTTTTTGACGAGATAATGTTGGTGATATTCTTCAGCCGGATAAAAAACGGGAGCCTTAACAATATCTGTTACAATTTTATATTTTTTCTCTTTTTCCAGTTCTTTGATTTTTTTTAAAGCTTTTTCTTTTTGAGTGTTGGTGTGATAAAAAATAACGGAGCGATACTGGGGGCCGATGTCGTTTCCTTGTTTTAAAAATGAAGTGGGATTGTGAATTTTAAAAAAAAGATTTAAAAGTGTTTCGAAAGAAATTTGACTTTCATCATAAATAATTTCAACGGCTTCTACATGTCCTGTTTTTGAGCTGCAGACTTCTTGATATGTCGGGCAAAAAGTAAATCCACCCGTATATCCGGCTTTGGTTGAGAGGACACCAGTTTCTGTTTGAAAAATATATTGAACAAGCCAAAAACAACCGGCCGCAAATGTGATTTTTTCTTTCATAAAAAGGGATATATGTGTCATAAGCGGTATTTTCAACCATCTTAAAGAGTATCTTGAAAAAAAATGTGTTATCCCTATAACATATATATGAAAAAATTATTCACAAAAATTCTTCCATTTTTAGTTGCTTTCTTTTCCGGAATTGTATTGTATCTTTTAACCGATAAATTTATCTCAGATGAAGGGTTGAATAATTTGATGATTAACGTGGCCTCGGGTTTGGTCAGTATTCCGCTTGTTTTTATATTTTATGATGTTATCAATCAAATGACGAGCAGAAATTTGCATAATAAGTTATTTGAAAGTGTCAGTGTTGATATTAATAATCAACTTTCTTTATTGATTAATTTTTTATGTGATTTACTTCAGTTGAAAAAGCCGGAAACATTGAGTGAATTAGATGATTTTTTGGATCTTGAAAATAATGAAATTTATCAAAAATTGACCTTAAGTAAAGTGAATACAAAGCCGTTATTAGAAATCAAAAATGAATTGACTGATCGTATTCATAAACCGAGTTCTTTTGAAATTTTATCTGAAAAACAGATATCATCTATTTTGAATATCGTGAAAGAAATAACCTTTTTGATTAAAAATTTGAATGTGGAAGACAAAAATAAATCAAAACATAAAAAGATTATTTCTCTGAACATTGAATATATTATTGATAATTTGATGACGTGGATTGAACACGGTAAAAAAGAAGCCTTGCATAACCATGCTTGCTTTTCTTTGTCGGATATCAAAAAAGAGGGTTAAAAATAAATTAATTTTATCAAATAAAGAACAAGGAAATGGACAGGGTAAAAAAGATAAAAAATCCACCAGGGTTTCAAAAATCTTTTTTGATTTAATGAAATATATTTTGATTGCCAAAGAATTAAAAGAACCGGCAAAACGGTTGCTGCCATAAATGAGAGAATAATTTTCGGATAAAGTAATAAATGATCTGAATTTAATATTAAGGCTGTGAGAATTAAAAAAGGGATAAAGACAATTTTTTTTGTTTTAAAATAGGCATAAAAGAAAATTGTTAAAAGAAATCCGCATAACTTATAATCGCACAGGAATGAAATGGAAGCAAATAAAATGAATCCGAGTGTCGTAATGAAAATTCTTAAATATTTTTTGAAATTTTTTGTTTTTTTGATGATAAAAAGAGGTGCAATTGCCACCAAAAATGACCAAAAAATATTTAATCTGAAATATCCTTTAATCAAAACTTCAAACGGCGCAATTAAAAGCGTTGAAAGAATTGCAAAAGGTAAAAGTCGAAGGATATATTTTTTGAAAAGATCTTTTTGTGATAAATGATAAGCAATCAAAAAAGAAAATAACGGAAACGTTGTGCGTCCGATAATGCGTAAATCGGGATTGTAAGGATATAAAATGTGACCGATATGGTCAATAACCATGGTTATCAACGCTATTATTTTGATAACATCAAAGTTAATTCCGCAATTTATTATTTTTTTTATTTTATTCATGAAAAAACTATAACAAATTTTATTTTTCATCGCAAGATTTTTAATTTTTTTGTTGAATGTTTGGAAAACATTTTATATGATGCTAAAAAAAAGGGGAGTTCTCATGCGACAAATCACATCTGTTCTCGGACTGTTAAACCTGTCCGTTTTTTTGAAAAGTCATTTGTTTTTATTGCCGGTATTGTATTTGTTTTATACCTCATGCGGCATTACTTTGGCGGATTTCTTTTTAATTCAAGGGTTGAGTTCCTTAACTTGTTTGTTGCTTGATGTCCCAATGGGATATGTTGCGGATCGTGTGAGCAAAAAAAAGATATTGATTCTTTCAAATTTGGTGTTGGTTTTAAGGTTTTTGCTTCTTTATTTTTTTCCGACAAAACCGATTATTTTCCTTGGCGAAATTTTGTATGCTTTTGTGATTGTTTCTTTTGTCGGAACAGGGGACTCCTATATCTATGAATTGTTAAAAACAAAAAATAAAACCGTGGCCATGTTAAAGCGATATGGAAGGCTTTATTTTTGGATTTCAATCGGAACAAGCATTTCATCATTGACCGGTGCTTATATTTATGGTCATTTGGGTGCAAAAATGGTTATTTTGTTGACGATTATTTTTACAAGTATCTCAACATTGTTGCTCTTTTTTATTCCGGATATTGATGCAAAGCCAAATAAAAATTTGGTAACAATGCGTCAAAAATATTTGTCTCTTTTTGCAGGAGTCAGATATGTTATGAAAAGTCGTGAGTTCATTAATTTGATTACATTTTCGGCTTTTTTAACGGCAACATATCAGATCTTTATGTGGAGTATGCAGCCGGTGATGAAATTGGCGTTGGTGCCGGTAACAATGTTTGGCGTGATTTTCTTTTTGAACCATATGGCCAGGGCCAGCGGAAGTTATTTTGCGCATAAAATATTGAAAAAATTTAATCTGATAAAATTAGGTTGGGTGGTTTATTTTGGATTTATTTTGAGCTTTTTTGCCATGATGTTTATTGATGAAAAAACGCCACTTGCGTTAACGCTTTTTTTGCTTGTTTTTGTTTGTTTGATGATTTCTCTTCAAGTGACCTGGCTTATCAGTGCCATTGCAAGAATTCATGAAATTTCAACATCGAAAAACAGAGCATTATCGGCTTCTGTTAATTCAATGGCAGGGCGTTTGTTAACTGGAATTTGCTTGATTTTATCCAAGTTTATTTTGGATGGAAATCCTCTTTCGGTCAACTTGCTTATCTTTTTGATTTTATTCCTTCCATCCGCCTTTATTTTAAAGAAATGGAAAGTTTGATATTTCGAAAAATCCATTGATTTTATTCTTGAAAAAAAATTTTTATTAGCGTAAAATAAGCTGTTATAAAATAGCTTAAAGTTTGGTGTATAAAGATAATCAAAAAAGGATAACACATGATGAGATTTCTTTCAATGTTGGTCAGTTTGGGTTTTTTCTGTTGTTTTATTGTCTTTATCATCGGATTTGCCGTTATGGTTCATTTTTCGGTCGGGTTGCCGGATTATAACCAACTGGCCGATTATCGTCCGCTTGTGACATCCAGACTTTATGCAAATGATGGCTCATTGATGGCTGAATATGCTAATGAAAAACGTTCATTTGTTCCGATTGAAAGCATTCCTTCATTGGTTATCAGTGCGTTTATGGCGGCTGAAGATAAGAATTTTTATGAACATGGCGGAATTGATTTTATGGGTCTTGCCCGTGCGATGATTATCAATGTGAAAAACATTGGAACGGGGCGCCGCCCGATGGGTGCTTCAACCATTACGCAACAAGTGGCTAAAAACTTTTTGCTCACTTCGGAACAATCCATTGAACGCAAAATCAAAGAAGCTTTGCTTGCAAGAAAAATTGAAAAAACATACACAAAAGATCATATTTTGGAACTTTATTTAAATGAAATTTATTTGGGGCAGGGCTCTTATGGTGTTGCTAGTGCGGCACTTAATTATTTTGACAAGAATCTGAAAGATTTGAGTGTTGCTGAAGTGGCTTATTTGGCAGCGCTTCCAAAAGCTCCGAATAATTATCATCCGACCCGAAAAAAAGAACAGGCGATTGCCAGACGAAATTGGGTGATTTCAAGAATGGTTGATGACGGATATATTACAGCTGAAGAAGGACAAAAGGCTCAAGAAGAAGACTTAACCGTTGTTGAAAAATCAAAAAATGCGTTACGCGTGAATGGATATTATGCTGAAGAAGTGCGCCGTTTTATTGTGGATAAATATGGTGAAGATGCCATGTATAACGGTGGTCTTTTTATCAGAACGAGTTTGGATCCGAAAATGCAACAAGCGGCAGTCAAAGCTTTGCAAGAAGGGTTGCTTAATTATGATAAACGACATGGATGGCGTGGGGCAAAAGAAAAAATTGATGTTTCCCAATCTGATTTCAAAGAAGATTTTCAAAAGAGGGAAATTCCTGCCTATGTGCCGGAAGGGTGGCTTTATGCGGTTGTCACAAAGGTTAAAGAAAAAGAAGCTGAAATTTTTCTTTCAAACGGTCAAACGGGGAAAATTTTGTTAACCACATTGAAATGGGCCCGAAAAGCACTTGAAAATGCAAAAATTTCGTTGCAGGCTGTTCAAAAAGTAAGTGATGTTCTTTCAAAAGGAGATGTTGTTTTCGCGAGTTTGCAAAATGAAAAAGAAGGGACATATTATTTACAACAAGTACCTGAAGCAGAAGGGTCGTTGATAGCTCTTGATCCGCATACGGGACGTGTTTTGGCAATGGTCGGCGGTTTTTCATTTTATCGCAATCAATTTAATCGTGGGATTCAGGCAAAACGCCAACCGGGGTCTTCTTTTAAACCATTTGTTTATTTGGCGGCGCTTGATTCGGGATATACACCGTCAACCCTTATTTTGGATGCGCCGATTGTGATGCGAATGCCGGATGGAAGTGTGTGGAAACCAAAGAATTACAGTAAAAAGTTTTATGGTCCTACAACGTTACGTGTCGGTCTTGAAAAATCCCGAAATCTGATGACCATTCGGCTGGCTCAATCCATCGGGATGAAGAAGGTCGCTTCTTATGCAAGAAAATTTGGTGTATCGGATAAATTACAAGAAGTTTTGTCTTCTGCATTAGGGGCTCATGAAACAACTTTGATGAAGTTGACAACGGCTTATGGAGCATTGGTGAACGGTGGTAAAAAAATAACACCGAATTTGATTGATCGAATTCAAGATAGAGATGGGAACACGATTTATAAACATGATATGCGTCCTTGCCCGAATTGTGTGGGGGAAACAGCATCTCCTTTGGATAAACCGGAGATTATTGATGATAAAGAACAGATTCAAGATCCGGTCAGTGCTTATCAAATGGTTCATATTTTAACCGGTGTTGTTGAGCGAGGAACAGGACGGGTTGCCAAAGCGGTTCGAAGAACATTGGGTGCCAAAAGCGGAACAAGTAATGACAGTTTTGATGCTTGGTTTATTGGCTTTTCACCTGATTTAGTAGCCGGTGTTTGGGTGGGTTTTGATAATCCGCAAACATTGGGTGCAAATGACACGGGTGGTGTTGTTGCAGGTCCGATTTTTAGGGATTTTATGAGTGAAGCGTTGAAAGATAAGCCTGATATTCCGTTCCGTATTCCCAAAGGAATTCGTCTTGTAAAGGTGAATCCGTCGACAGGAAAACCGCAATCAAGCGGCAATGTTATTGTTGAAGCATTCAAAACAACAGATACCGATATGCCGGATACAAAAGTTATCGGAGGTCGAGATATGATTGAAGAAAAAGATGAAGCTATGCCGGAATTAGGGGGTTTATATTAAGAGGAATTAAAAGTGGATAGAGATTTATTTAATTATATGACAATTGATGAAAAAATGAAAGTTGCCAAGCGTCTTTTAAGATCAGCTTTGGTTTATGACCATGTGAAATTTTTGATGACGGGAAAGAAAAATATTTATGTAGTGTCAGATGTCTTGAATCCAAATGCTGATAAATTGTTGCAAAGAAGAAATTTTGATAAAACAAGAGATATTGCACATGTCTTGGAAGTGAAAAATCCACATCTGGATCGTTTGAATAATTATCGCAAAATTTGTCAAAACGAAATTGAAGATATGGAATATTTATTGAAAGACAGAAAAGTTCGTATGAATGTTGTGAAAAATATTATGGCTGAAGAACAAATGGATATGAAACGGGATTTTTCATTTTGTTCTTTAAATGTAAAAGCACGTGTTTGTGGTTCAATGCCATTTAGAACGGTGAATACGTTAATGGTTTCTTTGTTGTCAAAACTCAGAGCCAGAAGTTTATAGTGTGCAGAAAAAGGAGTTGAAATGAAAGCAGAAATTTTGGCATTTTATCAAAAATATCAAACGGCAATTGATTTGCTGAAAGGACGTCTTTGACTGGGGTAATGCAAAACTCAGAAAAGATGAATTAGATTCTTTGACAATGGATCCGGCTTTGTGGGAAAATCCGGAACGAGCCCAAAAGTTAATCAGTGAAAGAACAAGATTGATTGATCAAATTGAAAAGATTGAAACTCTTGAAAACACCGTTTTATCAACATATGAAATGATTGAATTGGCTGAAACCGAAGAAGAAGTGGATTTATTAAAAGAAGCGGAAGAAAGTTTTTCTGCCTTGAATCCGGTTATTGAAGAAATGTTGTTGGCCTCATTGCTTTGTCAAGAAGGAGATTCGAATGATACGTTTTTGGAAATTCATTCGGGTGCCGGAGGAACGGAATCGCAAGATTGGGCATCTATGTTGATGCGAATGTATATCAGATGGGCGGAAAAAAACGGATATAAAGTTTCATTATTGGAAGAAAGTCAAGGAGATGAAGCGGGAATTAAATCTGCCACAATGAAAATTGAAGGAGCAAATGCTTACGGATGGCTCAAATACGAGTCAGGGGTGCATCGTTTGGTGCGCATTTCTCCGTTTGATTCCAATGCCAGACGACACACAAGCTTTGCCTCCGTTTGGGTTTATCCTGTTGTGGATGATTCAATTGACATTGAAATTAATCCGGCTGATTTAAGAATTGATGTGTTTCGGGCTTCCGGGGCCGGTGGGCAACACGTGAACAGAACGGAAAGTGCCGTTCGTATTACTCACATTCCGACCGGTATTGTTGTTCAATCTCAAACTGGACGTTCACAATTTCAAAATAAAGATGAAGCCTTTGCCATGTTGAAATCAAGGCTTTATGAATTGGAATTACAAAAAAGGCGCAAAGAACAAGGAGATATTGAAGAAGCTAAAGGGGATAATGGGTGGGGAAATCAAATCCGCTCCTATGTTTTGCAACCGTATCAAATGGTCAAAGATTTAAGAACCGGATATGAAACATCTGATACAAGCGGTGTTTTAGACGGAGATTTGAATTCTTTTATGCGGGCATCTTTATCCGGATTGAAAGCAAAATCAGATCAGTCACAAGAGGTATAACACATGAGAAAAAAAACTTTTTTAGGCTGGAATATTTTTAAAAAAACACATGATCTTGAAAAAATGATAACGGCATTTTTGCTTAATATCATTCAGTCCGGTATTTTTTATGGTCAAGCCATGCAGACCTATCTTGAAACGGGAGCTGATGACTCCTTTTTGGATTTGCTTAAAAAAGTTTCTGATTTAGAAGCCGAAAATGATGCCTATCGCCGGAAAATTGAAAACAATTTGTATCAATATATGATTTTGCCGGATATGCGATCCGATATTTTGAAATTGCTTGAAATGTCTGATAAAGTGATTAACAAATATGAGTCGAATTTGTTGGTTGTTAGTGTTGAAAAACCAAAAGTGATTGAGACAATTAAAAATGATTTGATAAAAATGATTCATACGGATTTAGAATGTGTCGGTTCTTTGGTTTCGGGTGTCAGATTTTTCTTTTTGGGGAAGGATATTAAAGAATTTACTTTAAAGACATATCAAACAGAACATATTGTTGATGAACAGGCTTTGAAATTAAAAGATACCGTCTTTAAAGCACAAATAGATTTGGCAAGACAGATTCAGTTGAAAGAATTTATCTATCATATTGAAAAAATTTCCGATATCGCAGAAGATACGGCAGATATTTTGAATATTATGGCCGTTAAACATATATTGTAGGGGAAATCAGATGACTGTTTTTGATTGGATATTTATGTCCGGTGCCGTTTTTTTGGGTTGGTCCTTGGGAAGGAACAACTTGAGTAATATTTTTGGTAGTGCAATTGGCACAAAAATGATTCAATTAAAAACAGCTGCTCTTTTTGCCTCGATATTTGTTTTTTTGGGTGTGTTTTTAAGTGGATATGCAACAACGGCCCATGTGAATAAATTGGCTCTTGTTTCTTCTTTTCAGGAAGCTTTTTTCGTTTGTATTTCTGCCGGATTTGTGATCTATTTTTTAAGTTGGTTCGGTATTCCCGCCTCAATCACTCAAACCAGCACGGGTGCATTGATTTCTTTAAATATCTTTCATCATTTTCCGCTTGATTCACGATTGATTGTAAAAACGTTTTTGGGCTGGATATATACTCCTTTTTTGGCAGGTATTGTGGCCTTTGGATTATTTTATGCGGTGCGTGTTATTTTAAAAAAATATCCGATTAAATTGTTATATAGAGATGTCCTTATCCGTTTTTTATTAATTTTTGTCGGCTCATTTTGCGCCTATTCTTTGGGGGCGAATAATATTGCAAGTATTGCAGGACCGTTCATCAGTGTTGATAAAGAAATGATGAATGTTTTATTCTTATTGACGGCTTTAGGGGTTTCACTTGGATTTTTTTCTGCCGATAAACGGGTTATTAAAACGGTGAGCAAGGGAATGTTCCCTCTTTCATCCATGGAAGCTTTTATTGTTGTTTTTTCTTCCGCTTTGACATTGTTTTGTTTTTCAAGTGAAGGTTTTAAAAATTTCTTAACAAGTCTTTCTTTGCCGTCCTTCCCGTTAATTCCTGTTCCACTTTCTGAGGCAATTATCGGATCAATTATCGCTGTGGCCTTGGCAAAAGGTGTTGACGGACTTAAATTAAAAGTGGCAGGAGGAGTTGTTCTTTCTTGGGTCATTGCACCTTTAACAGCCGGATTGTTTTGCTATGGATTTATGTATATTTCAAAATTATTTGGGGTTTCATTATGAAAAAAAGGATTAATAAACCATTAAGATATTTTATAAAAGGATTGAAATATTTTTCCTTTATCTTTGTCAGCACAATTTTGATTTTAACCGGAAGTCTTTATTATAATCTTCATAAAGAACCGGTTGATTTGGGATTTTTGTTGCCTCAGATTGACTCATATTTATCTCCGTCGAAAAATTTGCATTTAAGTGCAGACAGTGTTGTTTTATCGGCCAATGCTTCCAGATTGGGATTGTTTCATGTTCAAATTGATAATCTGGAATTAAAAGATGGCAAAAACAAAAAGATTTTAGAATTACCTAATGTGAAATTTTCATATGGGCTTTTACAATTGTTCACTTTGAATTTTGTTCCGAAAAATATTTTTCTTTCAAATGCTTATTTGTATGTCACCTTGAATGAGAAAAATCAGTTTATACTGGAAGATGCGCCTCAAGAAGAGGAAATTCAAACGGAAAAAATTGAGATTGCAGATAAAAAAGATATTTTTG
>JAZNVO010000213.1:0-11243 GCA_045592885.1 Alphaproteobacteria bacterium | reverse complement strand
AACAACAACAGCTCTATCTTTTGTGACCAAAGCCGGGTTGGCATCAATTGATGTAATTTGAGGAATTTCAAGAACAACTTGTTGAACTTTTTTGAGCGTTTCAGCCAAAGGACCAACAGCTTTTGGCTCTTCACCACGAACACCATTCAAAATCGTTCCGACTTTTGTTTCTTTTATCATGGCATCAAAATCAGAAGCCGGCAAGATGCGAAGTGTTGTATCTTTCATCACTTCTGTATAAATACCACCTGTTCCAAAAACCATGATACGTCCGAAGTTTTTGTCAGAGTTGACACCAATAATTGTTTCAGTTGCTTTTACAATCATTTCTTGAATGAGAACACTAGCACCTTTAAGTTCAAATTTTTGGATTGAACCGTTCAAGCCGTTCCAAGCTTCGTCAAAACTTGCTTCGTCATTGACATTCAAATAAATTCCCTTCATTTCCGTTTTGTGAAGCGCATCCGGAGCTGACAACTTTAATACAACAGGAGCTGGGAAAATGTTTTTACAGAAAGCTAAAGCTGTTTCACGATCCGTGAAATTACCACTCTTCGGATAATCAATACCATAATGATCCATAATCATATTAACAATGTTTTGTGGTAAAGAAGCCAATCCTTCATCTTTAGCTGATTGAACAGCCGTCATAATTTCAGATGGAACCGGCTTTGTTTCAACTTCAACCGTTTGAACTCCGCGATAAGCCATTTGAGCCTTTAACAATCCGAGCAATCTGATCACATCAATCGGATATTCATAGTTCAACACTTTGTTTGCTTCCAAAATATCACGCCCTTCTTTAACTTTGACACCGCCGACAAAAACAGCAAAAACGTTCACTGAATTATATTCTTTTGAAACTTTAACAATTGCTTCGGCTGTTCCTGTTGCATCCGTTACCATTTGCGGTGTTAATAAAACGATGATGTTTTTATATTCGCCTGATTCACAAAGAACTTTTAAAGCAGCTTCATATCTGTCTGCTCTGGCATCACCGATAACGTCAATCGGGTTACCAAAAGCAGCTTCGGCCGGCAAAACAGCTTTCAAAGCTTCAATTGTTTTATCGCTCGGGCGAGCCAAATCCAAACCGTTATCTTCGCAAAGGTCACTTGACAACACGCCAACGCCACCGGCATTTGTTAAAATAGCAACAGAACCGTCAAATTCCGTATGTTTAGCATATTGCAAAACTTCCAAAAGACCGAAAAGTTCTCTTGTTGTATAAGCTTGAATAGCGCCTGATCCTTTAAGAGCAATTTCAAGAACACGATAGTTCGGAGCCAATGACCCTGTATGAGACAAACTGGCAGCTTGAGCTTTTTGAGATTTACCCGGTTCCATAATCACAACCGGTTTTGTTTTTGAAACTTCTTTTAACACACGTAAAAATTCTTTACCGTTTTTAAGAGATTCCAAATAAAAAATGAAAGCGGTTGTGTTTTTATCATTTTTAAGCGCATCAAGCAAACGATCTTCAGCAAGCAAAGCTTTGTTACCGATTGAAATAAAATGCGAAAAACCAATTCCTTTTTCACGAGCCCAGTCCATCAAAGCAGAGCAATAAGCACCAGATTGTGAAATAAAGGCAACGTTCCCTTGTGATGGGAATCCGTCTGCAAAACTGGCATTAACTTTATCAAACGTTGAGATATGACCCAAACAGTTCGGACCCAACAAATTAATGCCGTTTGCCATACATTTTTCAGCAATCGTGTCTTCCAATTCATGATTACCGACTTCACCGAACCCTGCCGTAATAATGCTGATATTTTTTGTTTTGTTTTTAATAGCGTCATCAATAACCGGCATTGTGAATTTTGCAGGAACGACAACAACAACCAAATCAATAGCTTCCGGCAAATCAGCAACAGAAGCATAACAAGGTTTTCCATAAAGTTCCTGACCGGCACATTTCGGATTGATGGCATATAAATTACCTTCAAAACCGGCATCAATTACGTTATTAAAAACAACCGCCCCTAACTTACTGGGATCATTTGAAACACCGACAACGGCGATGCTTGACGGATTAAAAAATGAATCAAGTGACATAAAATCTCCTTTCTTTCTTGATGATGTTTTTTTAAGGCTCTTAAGCAAGAGATCCTTTTTGCGCAGGACTATACAAAAAAATGCTTTTTTTGTCAAGAGGACATTTAAGTTTTTCATAAATAAATCTTCATCTTACCTTCTTTGATTTTAAAAAAAATTTGACCTTTTTCCATTATTCATGTATAATAATAAAAAAAGACAAGGAGATAAAAATGATCATTGATACCTCTTATTGCCAAGAAAGATATTATGGCCCCAGAAGCAATTCACGCCGTGGGCAAACGATTGATATGCTTATTATGCACACAACAGAATCTTCATCCTTCCAGTCAACAGCCACAACCTTTATGGAACAAACAGATCCACCTGTTTCTGCACACTATGTGATTGACAGAGATGGTCGAATTTATTGTTTTTGTCCGGAAGAAACAGCAGCAAATCATGCCGGAAAATCTTCTTGGCGATTGGTCACCGGCGAAGAAGTGACAAATATTAACCAACGCTCCATCGGTATTGAGTTTCAATGTGGTCCCGGAGAAGAAATCACCCCGGAACAAACAGCTGCCGGTCTTTGGTTGACAAAAGATATTATGAGCAGAAACCCCTATATTACTCCTGAAAACGTTGTGGGCCATTCGGATATTGCCCCTAACCGAAAATCAGATCCGGGGATGAGTTTTCCTTGGGAATTATGGGTTCAAAACGGATTAGCCAGCAACGCCACCCGTCGAGGAAATGACGGCAGGTCTTCACAAATGAGTCAAGAAATGATGCTTGCCTGTCAACGGGGATATTTTAACGTCAATAATTATTCTTTTGAAAACACACAATACCTGACCGAAACTGATGTTCAAAATTTTCTTGCAAGAAACAAACAACAAAGAGGAAACAACATCCAAAATTCAGAAAAAACAGACTCAACTTCACTCTCTTCCGGTATTTTCGAAATGATTTTAACCGCTTGTATCGGAAAAATTGCCGGAGACAATGCGATCACGGCGACGCTTGCCAGCGTCGCCATGAAGTCCATTACAAATGAGCCAAATACATCAGACTCAAGCATCAAAAATGTTTCTGTTTTGGACAATATTAATAATGTTTTAGGATAAATAAGACTTTAAATTCGTCAAAATAAGTGTGCTCACTGTCTTATTTTCAGATTATTGTCGAATTTCTTTTTTATCATTTGATCTTTAAATTTTCGATAATAAAAAAGTGCCGTGTTCCCTTGTCTATCCTTTAATCCGACATCTGCCCGCCGCTTAATTAAGATAGCAACTATCTTTTTTAAACCTCTTTCAGCAGCCAACATCAAAGGGGTCTGACCAAAAACATTTTGTCTATTAAAAAAAGCCCGACAATCAAGAAGTAAAAAAGCTGTTTTTTCATCTTTATTCAAAATCGCATAATGCAGGGGTGTGTTTTTTTCTTCATCAAAAACATTAATATCCATACCTCTTTTTAAAAGAAGACGAACAGCTTCAAAATTTCATTTTTTTACGGCCAAAATCAATAAATCTGTTCCATAAATATTTTTATGACCTGTATCTATTTTTAAATCACAAAATAATTTAACGACTTTATTCTTTTTTAATGAAACAGCATACCAAAAAGCTTCTTGTATTTCTTTTGACGTTTTTAATTTCGGATTTCTTGTAATCAATTCTTTAACCAAAGAAGCCATATCCGACTCAACAGCCGTCATTAACACACTTTTTCCGGTTATACACAAAGTCGGCAATTGAACCCCTGCTTGAGCCAATAAAACAGCTGCTTCCTCTTTTTGATACCATAAAGCGCTTTCAAACGGGCTGACATTTCTAACTTTTGTTTCTAATTTTTTAACTGACAACTCTTTTGTAAACAACTTAAGAATATTCAATTTACTTAATTTGGTCGCTTCATATACAGCATTAGTGCCATTCACCATTTCGACCGGCGAAACACATCTTTCAATTAAAAAAGAAACAAGATCCGCATCCCCTTCTTGAACTGCTTTTATCAGTCTTTCCGAATAAACGGGAATATTTGATAAATTACTGCTGTTCTTTAATAAGATCTTATATACTTTCTGCGTATTTAAAAACTTGGCAATTTTAACCGCTTCAGAAGCCAAAGTAACTTCCGATAAAACACATGAAACATAAAATAAAATGGGATAAAACGCCTCCTTATTCTCAAGAAGTTTTTCCGTTAAAGTATATAATGGTGTTTTTTTTAAACGCCGTTCTTTATCTTCAGACCAAATTAATCCCAAATCTTGAATTGGATTTGCACCCATAAACAAAAGTTTTTTAACAAAATTTGTTTGATTTGATAAAATAGCTTCGTTTAATGGAGTGGTATTTTCAGAAACAAAATTTTCATCAAACGAAACAAGGCCATCTTCTCTTGCTTCTTTTAATACAATAAAAGCATCATAAGCTTTATGCACGACAGCATTAATTAAAACGCTTTTTCTATTTTCATCTACAAAATCAAGGTGTTGCAATACTTTTAAATGCAACAAATCCGAAACTTCTTTAAAGTTATTTTCCTTCACATTTTTTACCAAAAGAGCCTTTATTTCATCTTTACAGTCAGATAATAAAACCTGTTGCACACCTTCTTTTTCTTTCGAATTTCCAATTCGTAAGGCTTGTGCAATAAGCTCTTTTTTAGAAACCGTCTTTTTTAGCTGTTCAAGCATTTCTATACGGCCCAAATCAACCGCAATTGATAATGCCGACATATGCAAAGAATCACAAAGAGCCGAAACCGACCGCAATTTTTGATTCATTTTGGCAATATTCCTGCCAACAGGTGCCGTTGCCGAAGCTCCCAGCAACAGCAACTTTTGAAAATAATTAAAGTGATTATACATAATTGCCAAAGAAAGGAAATTAAGTCCATTTTGGATGGGCTGATCAAAATTAATTCGAGCCTTCCCTTCTAATGATTTTTGAAGAATGAGATTAAACAGTTCATCATCTTTTTTTTGAATAGCCATTGCCAAAAACAAGGAAAAAGCGGACGACTCAACCGGTAATTCATCCGACTTCAAAAGTGTAATAATTTCAGATATCCCCATTTCATTGATAAACATTTTTTTTTGAGGCATATTTACCTCCAAACCTCTTTTTTGTTTTTCACAACAATATCATTTTTTTTAAATTTTGTCAATATTTCAACAAAAACAAAAAAACGAACACTTCTCTCTGCTCTTTTTATTGACAAAAACAAGAAGTTGTGATAAAATAACCCATACAACGAAAAAAGGAGGCATTTAAAATGAGTGATATCAATTCATATCTTTCCCAAGGAACAAGATTTATGCGAAACGGTGAAAATTTCCTCGATCAAGCGGGAGATACACTGGGTGCTTTAGGATTAGGTGGAGCGACACAAACGCAAGGGATCACCCAACCAACCGGCACAACACAAAGAACGGTAACGCAAGCAAGACAAGGAGCTCATTCTCCTGTTGCAACACCCACCAATCCTTCAAGCACCTCTGTTTTATCAAGTGGCACTCAAATTATTGATGGAAAAAGATATTTCATCAATCCTGCCCCTAAAGGAACAAGATTGATTATTCCGGCTCGTTTAAGTTCAACGGGTCAGGAAAGATACATCGGCGCTCATGTTATGGAAAGCATTACAAATATGAATAATAAAAACCCAAAATGCGCCAATGTTATTGTTTTTGACACTAATAACAAACCGTCAAGCACGTTTTATGATTTCGGCCCAAATGGTGAAATATTTTTGAAAGGAACAACAACTCAAATTCAATTTGACCAAAAAGATCCTCCCGTTCAATTAAGCGAAGCAGAATATATTTCAATTATCCAATCCCTGAATCAACATCCCGCTGAGATTACATATTTTAAAACAACCGCTGCAAAAGGTGATGCCGAAAACTCAACCGCTTCATCTCCTGGTTGGTTCAGCCGAAACTGGTGGAAAATTTTGTTAGGTCTTGCTATTTCCGCAGGAATTGCTTGGGGTGGAATAGCCATATATAATCACAAAAACGAAAAGGATGAAAAAAAAGAACGCACAACAGCAAGCACAACCGCAAATCAAACCAGTGTTTCAAGCATTAATGAACAAGCTATAGCACAAACAACTGCTTCAGCTCTTTCTTCGGCGCAAAATATCACAAATCAAACAAATTCACAACTTACTTTAACAAATAACAATTCAAACTCCATGTAAAAAACATTCACAAACACAGTCAATGTTAGTTTTTTATTTGCAAGAATGAATTTTTTATGGTAAAATAATATCAATGTTTAATTAAATTATTTAGGAGGTATATTATGGGAGATCAAACAATCGCATCAGCAGCACCGGCAACATTAACAAACAGTGCCACGCAGGTTACAACAGCTACTGCACCAACACCACAAGCAGCACAAACCGTTACAGCACCGCAATTTCAACCGGTCACCGGTCCGAATGGAGAAACAACAATAACTTTACCGGGAGGCGTTGTTGCACAAGTAAGAGGATATAATCCATCCACCGGTCACTTTGTTTTAACTTGTGCTTCTTCAGAAGATAACAAAAAGGTTTATCCGGGTGGCGAATATCATCATAAAAGAGTTTTGCAAACCCGTAACAGTGATCCGACAATTGCAAATGCTGTTCAATATTATCGCAATGAAAATGACGAATTCACTATTACAATTCCAAGCAAAAACGGTGATTGGAACGCATTGCAAAAGGCATCGAAATCGGCGAAATCAGCTGTTGGGCAATTACACATTGTAGACAGAAAAAAAGTTGAAGAAAATACCCAAGCCCAAGCTCAAGCTGAGAAAAAAGAAGAAAAAGCTTGGTATGATCCAACAGGGTGGAAATTCTGGGCGATTGTTGCTGCCACACTTGGTGCTGCAGCTATCTTATACTTTGGATTCCGTCCAGATGGTTGGTTCAGATCTAAAAAGAAAAGATCCTCAACCTCAACCGTTACTCCAACTCCGGATAATCCAGGGACCAGTATTCCGCCACTTGAAGATGATTTTGGTAAAGACAATACAACAGATTCAAATACAAATACCGATACAAACACAGGGACAAATACCGGTACAAACACAGGTACAAATAACGATCAAGTTGTGAACTCAACGCCTTCTAATACCACAACAAATACAGGGGGTGTAACAAATATTGTTGGAACACAACCAACCATTCAAATTGGTCAATCAATCACTGCAACCCGTGAAGATGTCAATCGCGGTCCTTCTATTCGAGAAAGATAATATGAACCAGCCAATTTGATAAATATTCACAAAAAAAATCCCCGAAGAATTGTATTTTCTTCGGAGATTTTTTTATTCAATTCACTATTAGTTTTATTAATCTCATTTTTATTATTTTTTACAGATACGCCTCTCATTATAAAAAAACATTGATTAAATTTTGCATTTCATTAATATATCAATATCTATCGGTTTTCTGATAATGTTTGAAAACAAGTTATTTATTTTTTTGCCACAAATATCTGCTCCCGTCACGGCAACTAAAGGAATTTTCCGATATTTTTTCATTTTTTTTATTTTCTCAGCTAACATAATTCCAGTTCCATCCGGCAAAGTTAAATCCACAAAAACAGCTAAAAATGTTAAATTTTTCTTTTTCAGCAAAGAAAGGCCTTCTTGCATACTCAAAGCCACAATAGGTTCATATCCTCGCAAAATTAAGACTTCTTTTAACAAAAACGCATTTATTACATTATCTTCAACAATTAAAATATACATAAAAAACCCCTTTTATATAATATAAAAGAGGTTTTATAAAATATCAAAATAGTCAAAAGATTATAAAATCAATCTTCTTTTTCAGAAATTGGTTTTTCAATTTTTTTTGACCGCGTTTTTTTCTTCGTTTTTTCCGGAAGCTCTGCAGGAACAACAACCTGTTCTCTTTCCTCCTCCATTTTGGGGCTCACAATTTCCTCTTGGGGAATCTCAACAACCGGTAATTCATCTTTTACTTCTTCAACAGCCTCCTCTTTTTCCGAAATATTTGTCACCCCATTTCCGTTCTGAGAATTATTATTTCCCCTATTTTGTTGTTCATTTTGAATAGCCTGATTCTGAAGACGGATATAGTGATCGGCATATTGCATACAGGTTTGAGCCAAAACAATATCACTTTGCATCATTGCATCTTTGGCCGCAATTTGATATTTTTCAAACAATTGTAACGCTGTCCCACGCAATTTTCCGCATGGTCCGGAACTTTCCAACACTGTATTTCTCGTTATTAACTGGCGCGTATTGCGGTTATTAAAGCGTCCGTTATTAAAACGTTTTTTTTGATTTTGTTTCATAAGTCCTCAAAATAAAATATGCTTAATAAAAAAAAATAAATAAAAAATAAAGTCACCCGGTTAAACCTGATGACTTTACTTTACCAAAAATTATTCTTTTTTGCAAGAAAAATCTTTTCTTATCGACAATTACCATTCGTACACGGTGGCAATACCTGCCCTGCCGGTGCCTGAACAATAACTTCACGCTGTTGTACATAAGATGGTTGTTGTTGCATACGAACAGCTTGTTGACGAATATAAGCCGGAGCTCTTTCAACCATAACCGGTTGATTCACAACAACTGGTTTTTGAACAACGACCGGTTGCTCAACAACAACCGGTTGGCGAACAGTCACATCACGATGAACCGTTACCGGATATTCAACAGAAACCGGATATTGTCTTACAACCGGATATTGAACTTTAACAGGTGATTGCCTGTATTCAATGCTGGAAATTTTTGATGGACAGTTATTTCCGGCCAAACAATTCACTTGAGACGGAACAGCCTGCGGTTGAACTGCAGGAACCGGTAAAACTCTTCCCGCCTGTTGAGGAACAACAACTTGTCCCTTAACTTGATGCACCGGATATCCGTTTGATCCCATCACTCGTTGAACTGTCGGTTGCATATACATCGGCTGCGCATTTTGAACAGGCATTTTTTGAACCTGTGGTTGAACAGGTCTTTGTTGTGCCTGACGCATCAAAGCTTCTCTGTTCGGATGTTGATAAGTTTTTACATCCGTTTTAACAGAATTGTCAATTTCATCCAACGGCGTATATCCATTCATCACAATTTCATTTTGTTTTGAATAGGTTGTCTCTGTTCTGGAAACAACAGGACCTTGTTCTGCCTGCACGACAAAGGCAGACAACATCCCTGCTGAAACAATTAAAGAAAAAGCTGTTTTTTTCATAAATAGGTCCTCCAATAAGATTCCATTTAGAATTTACACAATAACAACTTAAAAATCAAGCATTATTCGGCGATACCCAAAAGTTTTTTGTATTCTTCTCTTAAATACTCCGTTTCTGCACGATCGGCCGGGGTCATTTTTCTTAATCTTAAAATCTGACGCATTACTTTGACATCAAATCCATTCCCCTTTGCTTCAGCAAAAATTTCACGCACATCTGCACCCAATTCTTTGCGTTCTTCTTCTATTCTTTCAATTCTTTCGATATAAGAAGCCAGCTTTCCCCCTTCGGAAGTGACTGTTGAAATAACATCATCAGACATTTTTTTGTTCCTTTCTTATGATTTTTTTGAAACTGCGACAGCGATCACTTTGTTCAAATCAGCTTCTGAACAAAGACCCAAGGTCACAGGGTTTTTTGGATGAATATTTTGAATATTCTTATGAGTTCGTTCCCGAATAGACGTAATCGTTGCTTTCGTTGTTCTGAGCAATTTTACAATCTGTGTATCGGAAACTTCCGGATGGTTCTTTACAATCCATGCAATACCTGACGGTCTGTCTCCCCTTTTGGCATTTGAAAGATATCTGGAACCTTTGTTGAGCAACCGTTCAACCTCTTCATTTTGAAGAAGTTCTAAACGGGCATCAGCATCTTTTTCACATCTTTGAATTTCTTCTAATGTCAACTGATTATTTAAAATAGGATTAAATCCCATGATATTGGAAGCAACATCTCCATCTGCAATTGCTTGAATTTCTAAAAAATGCATACCGCAAAAATCAGCAATTTGTTGAAATGTCAACGCCGTGTTTTCAACCAACCAAACAGCCGTTGCTTTCGGCATTAAAGGAAGTTTCATGATTATACCCTTTCATAAAATTTGTTAAGATTTTTGGTCGATTATATCAAAATAATTTTCAAAAGGCAATAAAAAATAATGACAGAAAAAGAATATTTTGCTATGTTCATTTTGTTTACACTATAACACATCATTTTATAAACAAAGGACAGTCAATGAAAAAATTTTTACTCACCTCTTTTTTATCTTTTTCACTTTTTACTTTAACGGCGCAAGCCGGATTTTATAGCGGATTTGGTCTGGGAGCCTCTTTCAATGACGGTTCAAGATCAGAAAAAAATTTCAAATCCAGCTTTGAAAATTCCCCCGCTTATTCCATTTTTGCAGGATATGAATTACCTCTTTTATTAACAGACGTTCGAATTGAAGGGGAATATTTAAGAATTCAACCGGATTTAAAAAAGAAAGGGCACGCCACAATGAATGCCTTTATGATGAACGGATATGCAAACATCCCACTCACGCCCATCATCGATCCTTATGCCGGTTTTGGCATCGGCCTGACTCGATTTGAACATGAAAATGCCCCTGCCTTACAATTTATGCTTGGAGCAGAATACGAATTACCCTTTATGCCAGTCACTGTCGGCGGGGAATATAGATATTTCAAAATAACAGAAGATGGAGGTGCCAGAGGCGAAATCAGCAAACTCCACAGCAATATCCTTATGCTAAAACTAAAATATGAATTCTAACAAACCAACAAAAGCAAAGCGCATAAAATTGACTTTTTATGCGTTTTGTTGTATAATATTAAAATAAAGGGGGATCAAATGACAGAAAAAGAAACAACAGAAAATACTTTAAATAAAAATGAACCGGCTGAAAAAGAAGAATCCCAATCTTTGTTTCAACGTTTTATCAGAAATCCCATTCGAGCAATTTTAGGCCTTGAAGAGCCTGTCAGTGGCGCTATTCACGCCGGAAATGGGCTTGTCGATATGGCTACAGGAAATTTCTCCCGTGGCGGAAAAACCATTTTACAAGGTGGAAAACAAATTATCTCAACACCGATAAATATGGCATCCAACCTTATCAAGGGTGAAAATTATATCGACACGACCGTTGAATATCAAAAAGGACCAGATGGAAAAACCG
>JAZNVO010000212.1:0-2108 GCA_045592885.1 Alphaproteobacteria bacterium | reverse complement strand
CAAAGAAAAAATAATTATTTTTCTTAAAAAATGCACCTTTCTTAAGGTGCTTTTTCTAACTTATATATAATCTTCAAGAGAAGATTTTATATCTGACACCTCTCTTATCAACGTATCAGTTGCCACATTGTTTCTTTCCTTATCAAAAACAGAACCATCTGTTGTTTTATCAGAATTTCTCAATCGTTTTTGAACACCTTTAATGGTATAACCTTCTTTATAAAGATAATCCCGAATACGAGCCAACAAAACAACATCTTGTGCCTGATAATAACGGCGTCCCATTCTTTTCATCGGCTTAATCTGATGAAACTGTGTTTCCCAAAAACGAAGAACGGTAGCCGGCACTTGCAATAATTCTGCAACTTCAGTAATGGTTCGATAGGCATTTTCGGCCTTCAACATTGATAGCTCCTGTTATTTTAATGTATTTTTCAAAGTGTTTGAAGCTTTAAAAGAAACAACGGTACGCGGAGAAATAGCATGTTTGACACCTGTTTTCGGGTTACGACCAATTCTTTCTTTTTTGGCATGCGGAATAAAGGAAGCAAATTTTGAAATTTTAACAGTTTCACCATTTGCTAATGCTTCAATAATATCTTGCAAAATTTGTTCAATCAACTTAAATGATTCTGCATGGGAAAAACCCAATTCCCGATAAATAGCATCTGCAATATCTGCACGTGTAATCGTTTTTTGTGTCATATTTTTTTCCTTTTTTAATTTAAAAATTTCTGTTGTAAGAATGTCATAAATTTCAAATACAATCAAGCACTTTTTTAATTTATGACAAAATTTTATAGGCGAATTAATGCCCCGGCCCAGGTAAATCCTGCACCCATGGCATCAAGCAAAACCAAATCGCCTTTTTTAAGTTTTTGTGATCTAACACCTTCATATAAGGCAAGAGGAATGGACGCTGCAGAAGTGTTCCCCTGCTCCGGCAAAGTTACAATAACTTTTTCCATCGGAATATCCAACTTTTTTGCCGTTCCTTCAATGATGCGCAAATTGGCTTGATGTGGGACAAGGTAATCGATATCAGAAAGCTTAATATTTGAAGTATCAATTAATTCTTGAGCAACATTTGAAAGATTTGTCACTGCATGACGAAAAACTTCTCTGCCTTCCATATGGACAAACCCAGCCGTTTGTGTTCTGGAAACACCACCCGTTGTTGTTAATAAATCACGTAATCTGCCATCGGAATGCAAGATAATGTTGATAATTCCTGTATCTTTGTTTTCTTCGGTTTCTTCTTCGCCTTTAACAATCACTGCGCCGGCACCATCACCAAAAAGAACACAAGTGTTTCTATCTTTCCAATCAACAATCCTTGAAAGTGTTTCTGCACCAATAACAAGAGCCGTTTTAACTGTTTTAGTTTTGATAAACTTGTCTGCAACACTTAATGCATACATAAAACCGGAACAAGCTGCTTGCACATCAAAAGCAAAGGCATTTATAGCCCCCAGTTCTGCTTGAACTCGCATAGCTGTTGCCGGCGTCGTATCATCAGGTGTTGTTGTAGCCAAAATAATCAAATCAATATCACTGCCATTTATTTTAGCATTTTCAAGAGCTTCTTTCGCAGCCAAAACAGCCAATGAAGAAGTTGTTTGTTCAGGAGCTGCAATGTGTCTTGATTGAATACCGGTCCGTTCGCGAATCCATTCATCACTCGTTTCAACCATTTTTTCCAAATCAAAGTTTGTTAAAATTTTTTCCGGAAGATATCCGCCGACACCAGTGATGATAGATTTAATCATTTTTTGACCCTTTTTTTATTCAATAACTTCGTCCGGAATATCCACATCAATTGTGTGACGCAGTTCTTCCTTAATTTTGTTACACAAATCATTCTTTGCCATACGGATCGCCGATTCAATTGCACAAGCAAACGCATAAGCATCAGCTCCACCATGACTTTTAACCGAAATGCCTTTCAACCCCAGGAACATCGCCCCATTATAATTACGAGGATCCATTTTCTTTTTCATTTTCAAAAGAGCCGGTGTTGCAAGCACAAACCCGATTTTTGAAATGATTGATTGATGAATTGTTTGTTTTAAGACACCGGAAATAAACTTTGCCGTTCCTTCAATTGT
>JAZNVO010000211.1:0-11172 GCA_045592885.1 Alphaproteobacteria bacterium | reverse complement strand
GCTTGGCATCCGACTTAAAGCAGGACTTTTTGCTAAAAAATAGAAAAAAATTAAAAAAATCATCAGGTAAAACGGAAAAATTTTTTCAAAAAAATACTAAGCCGTCAAAGGGGATGTCCTCTGACGGCTTAATTTCTATTTTTATTCATCTTTTCAGCCTCTACTAAAAGTTACTGAAATTATACAATTTTTAACTTGATTGTCAACAAATTTTTAACGGTTCAAAAAAAATCTTTTAATCTCTATGGTAAGGGTGACCGTCTAAAATTGTTTTTGCACGGTAAATTTGTTCTGCCAAAACAACTCTTGCCAACATGTGAGGTAATGTCATTCTTCCAAAAGAAAGTTTATAATCTGCTTTTTCTTTCAAAAATTCGGCGTGCCCATTTGCACCTCCGATCAAAAATGAGATGCTTTGTGTTCCCTCATCTATCCATTTTCCCAAAAGGGAAGCAAACTCTCTTGAGGACGGCGTTTTTCCTTTTTCGTCAAGAACAATAATTTTTCCCCCTTGCGGAACATTTAATAGCAACAAATTTGATTCTGCTTCTTTTAATTGTTCTCCGCTCAAAGATTTTTTTTCTTCCATCTCTTTAATCACCACCGGCCATTTTGTTTTTTTGATATAGTCTTGAATAAGTTCATCTTCCGGTGTATTTTTTTTGAGTTTTCCGATTGCGGCAATTGTTATTTGCATGACTCAACCCGTTTTTTATATTTATTCGGTATCAAATCCCAAATAGAAACAACCTCATATCCTTCTTTATTATCAGCCGGCACAATCACTTGAGCTTCGGGGCCATAATCAGCAATATATTCTCGACATTTTCCGCACGGAGAAATCACATATCCATCTTGATCACGAACGGCAACAATCATTTTGATTTTCATATCTTTTTCTGCTGTTGCAGCATGGCCAATCGTGATAATTTCCGCACAAGTTGCCAAAGAAGGTTGATTCGTCCCTAAATGAAGTGCTGCATAAACATTCCCAGATTCGGTTACAAGGGCTGCAGAAACAACAAAGTGATGACCATCTTTTTGATATCTTTTTTTAAGCAAATCACGGGCGGTTTTGATGAGTTTTGCGGGTGTTACTTTTTTTTTCAACATATTTATTCTCCTGCAATCGCTTCAACCATAATATCCAAAGAATCGCGTTCAGTTTGTTTATAATCAACAGCTTCCTGTTTCACCGGTTCAACCACTTTTTCAACCGCTTTTTTCACTTCTTTTTGAACAACTTCTTCAACTTTTTCCTTGGTTTCTTTTTGAACATTTTCAACTTTTTTATTCACATCTTTTTTCACTTCTTTAATCAATGAATCCAATGCTTTTTTATCCGTGTTTTTCGGCTTTGGTTGATTTTTCAAATTCGTTCCAATTTTCGGTTGAGTTTGTTCGGCAGATGCATCTTTTTTGATTTTTAAATCATTTAACACGCTATCCGGAACAAAATATTCAAGTAGTCCGACTGTCTTTTTAATATAGGTAACGGAAGAATTTTCTTTTTCAATATCTTCCATTTGTTTTTCAGATAAAATCATCGAAACACCAATATATAACAATGAAAGCAATAATGCCGCCCTGAGACCACCGAAAACAAACCCCAAAATTCGATCCAATCCACTCAAGGAACTGTTACGTAACCGTTTTGTAATTTGTGAATTAACAATTGTCATAATCACTAAAATTGAAAGCGCCACAATAGTTGATCCCACAACACCGGCCACAACTTCATTATCAAAGACAGACCCTAAAAGCGTTGACATTGGGTTAAATCCGTATAAAGCACCAATACCGGCCAAAATCCACGAAGAAATACATAATAATTCGCAAACAAGACCTCGATAAAGGGCAAATAAAATCGATAAGACCAAAGTTATTAACACAATGATATCAATAATTCCAACAACCATTTTTTTTCTCCTATCCTTGAAACGAGTCAATAAGTGTTTTTAAATGACCGATTTCTGTTATTCTTAAATCAGGTGATTTTTTTTGTTTTTTTCTTTCGGGAGGAACAAGTGCTTTTTCAAACCCAAGTTTTGAAGCTTCTTTTAACCTTAAATCAGGTTGAGGCACATTTCTGTTTTCCCCAGATAATCCGATTTCGCCAAAAATGACCATATCAGAAGGCATCGGTTTTTGAACAAGAGCAGATACAACGGCACTGGCAACAGCCAAATCACACGCAGGTTCCGTAATTTTTAACCCGCCAGCAACATTTAAAAAAACATCTTTTCCGGCTAAAGTGACACCACATCTTGCCTCTAAAACCGCCAAAATCATTGAAAGACGGTTACTATCCCATCCGACAACAGCACGCCTTGGAGCAGATCCCGCCTGCGGAGCCACCAGAGCTTGAATTTCAACCAACAGTGGTCTAGATCCTTCAATACCTGCAAACACGCAACTCCCTGCAATATTTCCCCGTCTTTCAGCTAAAAATAAAGCGGATGGATTCGGCACCTCGGATAATCCGGATTCCCGCATTTCAAAAACACCGATTTCATCTGTTGCTCCAAACCGATTTTTAACAGAACGTAAAATTCTGAAATGATGTCCGCGATCCCCTTCAAAATAAAGAACAGTATCCACCATATGCTCCAATACACGTGGTCCGGCCAACGTTCCTTCTTTGGTTACGTGTCCAACCAAAAATAAAACAAAATTTCTTCGTTTAGCAAGACGAATGAGCTCATGCCCGGCTGCCCTGACCTGTCCCACAGTTCCCGGAGCCGAATCCAATGTATCGGTATACATTGTTTGAATAGAGTCAATCACAACAACATCCGGAGCCTCTTCCACATCCAATGAAGCAACAATATCTCTGACACTGATACTGCTCGCCAAATCAACGGGGGCTTTTGAAAGTCCCAATCGCATAGCCCTTAAACGCACCTGATCGGTTGATTCTTCTCCAGAAATATATACACATTTTATCGGAGCCCCCTCTTTGTTCACTCCATTTGATAAATTAGCAACCGTCTGAAGCAACAAAGTCGACTTTCCAATTCCCGGATCGCCACCAACCAAAATTACCGATCCCGGAACCAATCCGGAACCACAAACCCGATCCAATTCCTGAATATTTGATTTTAATCTAAAAACAATTTCCGGTGCTCCACTTAAATCAGAAAATTCTATTTTTTTTCCTCCAACACCACCGGTTGCTGTTTTGATTTCTTTTTGGGGTAAGGCTTCTTCAGATATGGTGTTCCATTCACCACAAGCTTCACACTTTCCCGTCCATCTCGGATAAACGGTTCCGCAATTTTGACAAACAAATTGAGATGTTTTTTTTGCCATTAATCTTGTTCTTTCCCTTCAATAAAAATGGGACCTTGCGCACTACCTGCAACAAATTGACGCACATACGGATTTTTTGTTTTATCCAATTCTTTTACTGTTCCAACCCAAATGATTTTGCCTTCATAAAGCATGGCAATTCTGTCAGCAATTTTTCTGGCAGAAGCCATATCGTGTGTGATTGTCAATGCTGTTGCTCCCAACGTTTTCACACAAGAGCGAATCAAATCATTAATCACATCAGACATAATCGGATCAAGGCCTGTTGTCGGTTCATCAAAAAAGATGATATTCGGATTGTTTGCAATTGCCCGTGCAAGACCAACACGTTTTTTCATTCCTCCGGAAAGATCCGCCGGATAAACATCTGCCACCTGTTTGGCCAACCCTACTTGAGCCAATTTTTTAATTGCTAGTCTCTTGGCTTTTTCCGCATCTGTTTTTTTGTTTTGAAGAAGTTGAAATGAAATGTTTTCCCACACATTTAAACTGTCAAACAAGGCTCCGCTTTGAAAAAGCATCCCGATTTGAGAACGCAGTTTTTCCTGTTCTTTTTTGGGCAATTTATCCAAACGTTTGCCATCAATTTCAACATAACCTTTATCCGGATTTAGGAGTCCTAAAATGCATTTAAGCGTCACAGATTTACCCGTTCCGGATCCACCAATAATCACAAGGGATTCACCTTTTTTGATTTCTAAATCAACACCGGCCAGGACTTTTTTTGAGCCAAAAGATTTGTGGACATTAACCAATCTTAATTTAATTTGTTCTTTTGTTTCAGCCATCTTTTTTCATCCTTAAACAGCGAAGAAAACTTCGGTTAAAATGTAATTGAAAATCAAAATCAAAATACTTGAAGAAACAACCGCATTTGTTGTTGCCTGCCCCACGCCTTGAGCCCCACCTTTTGAATGAAATCCGTTATAACATCCAAGTAATGTAATGATGAATCCGAATACAGCAGCCTTTGTAAGACCAGAAATAACATCCATCGGTTTCAAATATTCCCATGTGCTGACAAGATATGTTGTTGCATTAAAATCAAGTTTTGAAACACCGATCATATATCCACCACAAATCCCAATAATATCTCCGATTAACACAAGAACCGGCAACATAATAACACCAGCAATAACTCGAGGAACAATCAAATATTTAATCGGATTTGTTGAAAGAGTTGAAAGCGCATCAATTTGTTCCGTCACCCGCATTGTACCAATTTCGGCTGCCATAGCCGCCCCAATTCGACCCGCAACCATAAGACCCGCCATTACGGGAGCAAGCTCTCTTGTTACCGCAACAAGAACAACCAAAGAAACCGCTCCTTCAGCCGAAAATTGCGAAAATCCGCTATATGTCTGAAGAGCAATCACCATCCCAGAAAACAATGTTGTAAGAGCCACAACAGGAAGTGAATAAAACCCAATTTCAATTAATTGACGAACAAATGCTTTAAAATAAAGGGGTGGTGTTAAGCAATGATAAATTGTTTCCGCAGCAAAAATACCGAGTGATCCCGTGCTTTTGAAAAACGCCAAAACAACGCGTCCCAATTTATTCACAAATTCAATAAACGGTGTGACGATCGGTATATATCTTTCAGATTTTTTTCGCATCTTTTTTACCCTTGATTAAAATAGTTTACCCTTTGCTCACTATATCTTCCTTAGGTAAAAAAATCAAGCACAATATCATTAAAAAAATGATTATTCACCCCAAAAATCAATTAACTATTTTTAAAAATGAACCAAAATAAAATCCGATTTATCAGCTTAATTCTCGGATTATTAAACACTTAAGAATTCCGATTATACATAGTTTTAATTTTGATAAATAAGGTAAATAAAATAATTTTACACTCATAAATAAAGCCGTTAAAAAAAGGGCGATCTCCGCCCTTTTTTATGCAACATTTTCTTTCTTATCCATCATTCCTTTATATTGAACAGATGTCAATCGCATCGGTATATCAAAAAGTGTAATCGGTGACCCGTTTGGCTTTAAATAATTTTTCAAAAATACATCTGGCTTCACAACAGATAATTTATTCTCTTCTCTCACAACAACACACCCGTTATCATACGATTGTTTAGAAAGTTTCGGATCCGAAAAACGAACGTTTCCTAAAAAACGGATGGCTTGTGCTGCCGGTTTGTTTTTATATTTATGAAAACCCAATTGATCAAAACCTGTATCCCATACTTCAATCAAATGCATGGTATCTGCCACATCTTTTTTGCTTGATTGAGATACATCCGTCAACCCCAAGGCATGCGTATATTTCAAAAATAATTTGATCTTATCTTTATCTAATTTATCGGGAGCATTATTCGATAATTGCATCACTTTTTTCAACAAAGCTTTTCCTTGAACAGGTGACACATCATTAATCACGACAGCCCCTTCTCCATCAGATTGAACCGTTTGCCATGTTTTATCTTTTGAATTTAAAAAAACAAGGTCTTTTGTTGATGATTTTCCCCCTTTAGAAACAAAAACACCGGTCCCAGTATTCAAAGAAGGGATCGGCAAAACAAAACTTTGCGCAGCCGGAATTACCGATAGCGCATTTTGAAAATTCAAGTCTGTTTCGTTAATAATCGCCACTTTGTCCTCCATTTTGTTTTGATTAGTTAAACATCTTTTTCAAAAAAAAGCAAGACAAAAAAACGGCTCTTTTTAAGAACCGCTTTTTTATTTTTTAACTCATTGTTTTTATTTTTGTTTTGATTTTCTCTTACGCCATTTATCAAACCGTTCAAAAAGCGTTTGAACCAAGACATAGAATAAAGGAATAACAAAAAGTCCCACAATGGTTCCAACCAACATACCCCAAAAAACAGGGACACCAATTGCCCGTCTGCTTGCTGCAGCTGCCCCACTTGCAACCACCATCGGCCATACACCCAAAATGAAGGAAAAAGCAGTCATCAAAACAGCTCTAAACCGTTCTCTTAATCCCTTCAAAGCCGCATTCACAATTGTTGCCCCTTTTAAGCGTTCTTCTTTGGCAAATTCAACAATCAAAATAGCATTTTTACTTGCTAACCCAATGAGCAAAATGAGACCTAATTGCGCATAAATACTCAAAGAAAGACCAGAGAAAAAGAGCCCCAGCATTGCCCCATTAACGGCAACGATTAAAGATAATAATACCGGTATTGGCACAATAAAACTTTCATATTGAGCCACCAAGAAAAGATAAGCAAAAATAATTGCAAAAGCTAGCAAATAACCGATTTGTCCGCTTGAATTTTTTTCTTGATAACTCATACCGGACCACGCAATATCATACCCTTTTGGCAATTCTTTAACAAGATTTTCAACAGCCTGCATGGCTTCACCGGTGCTTGAACCGGGGATTTGAACAGCTGTCACACCTGCTGCCGGATATTGATTATATCGTTCAACCACACGCGGAGCCAAAACTTTTTTAAGCTCAACCAATCCCCGCATCGGAACACGTTCACCGTTTGAATTTAAAACATACAAATCATTAATGCTTTCAATATCTTGACGATATTTCCAATCCGATTGCAACATCACTTTGTTTACCTGTGTCCCGATATTGATATCATTCACATAAGCAGAGCCTAAATAACTTTCAATCGTATCAAAAATATTTCCAACAGGCACTTTCATACTTTCCGCTTTCACCCGATCAATTTCCAAAAAGATATTCGGTGTTTTTGCGTTAAATGTTGTATAAGCATATTGAATAGTCGGTAATTGATTGATTTTACCCAAAAATCCTTGCAACGCTGCATCTAATTTTTGATAATCAATGTTTTCTTTTGATTGCAAACGAACATCTAAACCGCCGACTGTGCCAAGACCCGGGATAGCGGGCATTTCAAAAAATTGAAATTCTGCTTCGGGGAAAGCCGCCGCTTTTGCCCGTAAACGATTCAAAATTTCAGTTGAAAATTCAGATTTTTCTGGTCGTTCGCCCCATGGTTTTAACACGATAAATGCCATAGCAACGTTTTCACCTCTGCTTGAAAGTAAACTGAATCCGACAACATTCGAAATCCCTTCAACGCTTTTTTCCGACATGATAATTTCAGTGGCCTTATCCATCATTTCATGCGTTCTTTTCTTTGAAGCTCCTTCCGGTAATTGCATACTCATCACAATAACCCCTTGGTCTTCATTTGGAATAAAAGATGTTTTTGATGAAGCAAACAAAACATATCCAAGCGCACACATCAAAACGAAAATTGTCACAATAACAGGGATTTTTTTTGCCACAACGGAAACCCCAATAACATACTTTCGAATAATGCTTGCAATATTTTTATTCACACTTGCAAAAAATCCTTTTTTACGCGGTTTCATTTTTTTGATTAACAAAGAACAAAGGGCCGGTGATAAAGTAAGCGCATTTAAAAGTGAAAATAAAATAGCTGTTGAAATGGTAACAGAAAATTGTTGATAAATCTGACCAACAATTCCATCCAAAAATCCAACAGGAACAAAAATCGCCAACAACACCAAACTCATGGCCACCAATGCACCGGAAATTTCACCCATTGCTTTCCATGTGGCATCATAAGAATTCATATTTTCATATTGCATCAAGTGAACAACCCGCTCCACAACAACAATGGCGTCATCAACTACCAACCCAATCGCTAAAAGAAGAGCAAAAAGTGTGAACATATTGATACTGTATCCCAATGCCAAAATAACAGCGAATGTTCCCAAAATTGAAACTGGGATTGTAAGCGATGGAATAAGTGTTGAATAAAAATCCTGCAAGAAGAAATAACAAACACCAACTACCAAAACAAGAGTGAATAACAACGTAAACACCACTTCTTCAACAGAAGCATCAATATATTTTGTTGAATCATATCCCATTTTATAATCCATTCCAGAGGGGAAGGATTTTGATAATTCAGCTAATGTTTTTTTCACGTTTTCCATCGTTTCAAGAGCATTTGCTCCCGACGACAAAGCCACCGATAACGTGATGGAAGGTTTACCGTTATATAAACCGGTGATGGCGTAATTTTCCTGACCAATTTCAACACGGGCAACATCTTTTAAACGAACCAATCCGCCTTGTTCCGCCGTTCTGATAATGATTTGTTCAAATTCATCCGGCGTTTCCATACGACCTTTTGTTTGAAGAGTATAAACCATCGGATTTGTTGCATCTGTCGGAGCCGCCCCAACTTTTCCGAGAGAAGGTTGATAATTTTGCGCAGATATGGCTCGATAAAGATCATCTGCCGTCAAATTAAGCGAGGCCATTTTATCCGAATTCATCCACACACGCATACTGAGTTTTGACCCATATACGGTCACACCACCAACTCCCGAAACTTTGGACAAAGCCCGTTCTACATTGTTGTAAATATAATTGGCAATTTCCTGATCATTTAAAGAACCATCCGGTGACATAAAAACAATAAATCCCAAAACATTCGACGATTCACGCTTAACGGAAATACCCTGTCTTGTCACTTCCTGTGGCAATTTTGACGTTGCCTGTTGAATCCGGTTTTGAACTTTCACTTGCGCAATATCCGGATCAATCCCAGTTTTGAACGTAACTTTTAAATTATATGCCCCGTCTTCCGATGTTGATTTCATATACAACATATCTTCAACACCGTTAATTTCATCTTCAAGCGGAATACCAACCGTTTTAGCAATCACATCGGCACTAGCCCCCGGATATGTTGCTCGAACGGAAATTTCCGGCGGGGTCACTTCCGGATATAAAGCAACCGGCAATTTCAACAGGGCAATCAATCCGATTAAAACAATCACAATCGAGATAACAAAAGCAAATCTCGGTCTTTTAATAAAAAACCCGGAAAACATAACTCCTCCTCTTATTTTTTCACATCAACAAGAGTTGCATTGACCTTCATACCGCTTTTAACTTTTTGAAGGCCTTGAACAATCACTTTATCTTCCGGATTCAAACCGGACAAAACAACCTGCATATCCTCATAAACATCACCCAATGTGATATATTTTTGTTCCACAACACCTTCATTTGAAACAGTCATCACATATGTTCCATGCACATCGGCAGCCAAAGCAATTTGTGGGACCAAAAGTGAGTCACCCCCTAAATTGTATCTAAAATAAATATCCACATAATTCCCCGGAACCAACGCATTATCTTTGTTTTCCATATCCAAATAAACAGGTATTGTTGCCGTTTGTGCATTTACCTCATTTCCCGCAAATAATTCTTTGGCATTTGCTGTTCTGATTTGACCACCCGGCAACACCACATCAACAAACATTTCTTCACTTTTTTTTGCTTTTTCCATAAAATTGAAACGTTCTTTATCCGTCACTGAAAAAGCAATTCTGATCGGATTTGTTTGAACAATTCTCGCTAATTTTTGAGTATTCGGACTGACCAAATTTCCTTTGGTAACAAAAGCTTTTCCGATATGTCCCGAAATCGGAGCCTTAATTTCAGAATGCTCCAAATCCAATCTTGCTCGTTCAACATCCGCTTCCGCTTGAACAAGTTCACTTAAGGCCGTTTCAAGTTTTTTTTCGGCAACATCTCCGCTTTCATGCAATTTTTTAATACGTTCGTATTCTTTTTTAAGTTCCCATTGACGGGCTTCAGCTGACTTTAAATTTGCCAAATATGACCGTTGTTCAATCACAAAAATTTTGTCTCCTTCAGTTACAAACGAACCATCTTTAAACAAAATTTCTTCCAAATAACCAGAAACTTGTGGAATAATATCAACACTATTGACCGCTTCTACTTCAGCAATATATTTTTTGCGAGAAGCAATATTTTTCTTTTCCAATTCCTTCACCAAAACATACGGTGTTTGATTATATCCCATCCCAGTTTGTGAAGGCACCATTTTCCCATGTAAATACCACCCAAATGCCGTAAACAAAACAGCATAAAAAACTTTCAAATAAATTTTTGAACTTTTAATTTTCTTAACTTTCATAAAACACCCTTTTTATATTGATAAAATATGACAAAAGGTATAAAAAAACGTCAAAAAAATCAAGTTAAAAATGAAAGTTGTCACTCTTTTAATGATTTTTATTATCTCTCGGCAATTGTATCACCGTATGAAAAATGGCGCCGGACGGCAATTTTGTACTGACAATCCTCAAAACATCGTCTGCTTTCAAATTCAGCTCTTTGCTTAATGAACCGGCTTTAATTTCAAAAATCTCACTTTTTTCACCCACTTCATTCATATACGCCGGATGCCATTTTTTCATCCACCTTGCAACAGATTGTCCCGTTACACCAACAATTGCCGCAATCTGTCTCATTGACATACCGGATGAAAAAAGAGCATGGCTTATCAATTTGATAAATATCGGTTTTCCAGCCGGAGTCAATTTTGTGAACTGATAGCCACAATTTTTACACTTATATCGTTGCGTCCCAAAAACAAGACCATTTTTCACGAGCTCGGTTTTACCACATTTTAAACATTTTTGTTGTATTTTTTTCATTTTTACCTATAATATCATTAAAAAAGTTATTATTCAAGAGACATTTCTTAAAGTTAAAAAAAAAAGAACAATCTTGACAGTTTTTTGATTTATATTTATAAAAAAAATCAATCACTTTCATTTTAACAAGTATTCCTCAGTAATATATTTATCACTCCAGAGTTGTACTTCAATGTAACTCTTTCCGGTTGCTTCCATAAAATCCTCAAAATTATTATAGTTCAGTATTTGCTCCTTTATATCTTCCACTGTCAGCAACTCAACACTTCCGTTTTTCTTGTACTCAGCACCGCTATCACCTACTGTAAAACTAATATGACACGGCTGAATATCCCGCAAACGCAACCGGGATTCGATTCCTCTTCCAAACCAATTCTGCAGATA
>JAZNVO010000210.1:0-2670 GCA_045592885.1 Alphaproteobacteria bacterium | reverse complement strand
CAGAGGGGAAGGCCTTGGCAATCAGATTTTGGCAAATATTCGGGAAGTGGATGCGATTATTCATGTTCTTCGTTGTTTTGATGATGGTAACATTGTTCATGTGGAAGGGTCCGTTGATCCGATTAGGGATGCCGAAACGGTTGAAACAGAATTGATGTTGGCGGATCTTGAAAGCCTTGAAAGACGCATTGTCCCTCTTCAAAAAAAAGCACAAACGGGGGATAAAGAATCAAAAACGCTTGTGGCCGTGATGCAACCTGTGCTTGAAATGCTTCGTGATGGCAAGCCGGCAAGACTTGCAAAACCGGATGATGCAGAAGGCCTTAAAATCTTTAATCAGCTTTGCTTGCTCACCGGAAAGCCGGTTTTGTATGTTTGCAATGTGGATGAAGAAAGTGCCGCAACCGGTAATGAATATTCCAAGAAAGTTGAAGAAATGGCTTTAAAGCAAGGAAATTCCAGCGTGATTATTTCGGCAGCCATTGAAGCGGAAGTGGCCTCTTTAACGGATGAAGAAGAGCAAAAAGAATTTTTGGAAACATTGGGGCTCGAAGAAACGGGGTTAACCAGAATTATCAAGGCCGGGTATAAGCTTTTGGGTCTTGAAACGTTTTTCACCTCCGGTCCGAAAGAAGTGCATGCTTGGACGATGAAAAAAGGAACTTTGGCACCGCAAGCAGCCGGTATTATTCACACGGATTTTGAACGAGGCTTTATCAGAGCGGAAGTGATTGCTTATTCGGATTATGTTGCCTTTAACGGTGAAGTCGGGGCAAGGGAAAACGGTAAGCTTCGTCAAGAAGGCAAAACCTATCAAATGGCGGATGGTGACGTTGTTCATTTCTTATTCAATGTTTAAATGAAAAAGGAGCAGGGGGGATGGATAAAAGAGTTTTATGGATGAGTAATATGCAAGTGGGATATGCCCCGCTTGATGAGGAACATAAATCTTTTATCGATATCATCAACCAAAGCTATATTTTTTTGGCACGTCAGGATGTGTTGGGATTTGAACGGGTGTTTGAGTGGATCGATGAATACATTCAATCGCATTTTCCACATGAAGAAAAAATTCTGATTGAAATTCAATTTCCGGACAGTTTATCTCATCAAGAAAGTCATCACCGGTTTAAAGAAAACATTGAAGAGCTCAAAACTCTCTTTTTCAATGCCAAGGATATGAAAACAAAAGAAAAACTTGCCTTTAAAACAGCTGATTATATCAAGGCTTGGTTTTTGGGGCATATTTTAAGTCGTGACAAAATTTATAAACCATATTTGGTTCGGTTGAATCAAAAATAAAAAAAGGAGAAAAAATGTCAGAAATTATATCAGTATTTGCTGTTTTGATTGTTGTCTACCTGATCAAAGGAATTGTTATTGTTCGGCAAGGATATGAATATACCGTTGAACAATTGGGCCGATATGTCAGAACACTTCGCCCCGGATTTAACTGGATTTGGCCGATTTATCAAAAAGTTGGCGTTCGCATTAATCGGATGGAACAGGTTTTGGATGTGCCGACGCAAGAAGCCATTACAAAAGATAACGCTATGGTGCGGGTGGATGGTGTTTTGTTTTATCAGATTCAAGATACCGTTTCGGCTGCCTATCAAGTTGCGAACTTACAGCTCGCCATTTCAAACCTTGTGATGACGAATATCAGAACCGTTATCGGGGGAATGGATATTGACGAATTGCTTTCACAACGAGATGTCATTAACCATAAATTGCTTTCCGTTGTTGATGAAGCCACTGTTCCATGGGGAGTGAAAGTAACCCGTGTGGAAATTAAAGATATCAATCCGCCGAGTGATTTGATTGATGCGATGGCTCGTCAAATGAAAGCCGAACGGGAAAAACGGGCCAACATTTTGGATGCCGAAGGGTTGCGTCAAGCTGAAATTTTAAGAGCAGAAGGGGAAAAACAAGCCCTTATTTTGGCAGCGGAAGGTAAAAAAGAAGCCGCCTTCAGGGAAGCGGAAGCCAGAGAACGTATCGCTCAAGCCGAAGCAACCGCAACGGCAACTTTGTCTGATGCCATTAATCATGGTAACTTAAATGCCGTTAATTACTTCTTGGGTCAAAAATATATTGAAGCCTTAAAAGGAATTGCCGTTTCACCGAATCAAAAACTTATTATGCTTCCGCTTGAAACTCAAAATGTGATGGGATCAATTGCGGGAATTGCTGAAATTGCCAAAGATGTTTTGGGTTCCTCAAAAACAACCGCAACAAAGAAAGGATAAAAAATGTCATATATCGAATGGGGTGTTTTGGGATTATTTTTGGTGTTGATGGAATTGTTCACACCGGGGGTTTATCTCGTTTGGTTCGGTTTAGCCGGTGTTATGGTTTCTGTTTCGCTTCATTTTGCTTGGATTCCTGACACAATAACAGCGCAACTTATTTTGTTTTCCGTTTGCTCTTGTGTGTTCACAGGCGTTGGTCTTTGGGTGTACAAAAAATTGGCCGGCAAGTTTGAAAAGACAACAAGTTATAAAAATTTGAACGATTTGGCCGGTGCCTATGTCGGCGAACAAGCCACATTGGTTCAAGATGTTGTTGACGGTAAAACAAAAGTCAAAGTGGCTGACACCGTTTGGCTTGCCCAGTGCGATGATGATTTAAAAGCCGGTGATAAAGTTTTGATTACGGGCGTTATTAAAG
>JAZNVO010000209.1:0-2203 GCA_045592885.1 Alphaproteobacteria bacterium | reverse complement strand
AGTCCAAGCATCAAATGATTCATTATATTTTTCAATTTTACCAAGCCAATCTTTTTTTTCATAAAATGAATTTGAATCAACACCGCTACAGTCTTCAGCATCACATTTTGATGTGAACTCAAATACTTCTTCATCATGATCAGAAGAATTTTTGCATCTTAAAACAGTTAGATGAACCTCATCTGTTTCAACTATGCAATTTGTTGTCAACACATATGGCCAATCTGCATTTGAATCTATTTCATAAATGGCATTTTGTTGAACATATCGATATACATTAGAATTAGAACGGCTAACTCCACTTAATATATAATTTAAAGCACTTTGTTTAAATTTAAAAGAAGTGTCAATATTGAATTTTTCAATCAAAGCATTTTGTGCCTGTTTTGCATTTTCTTTTTTCACAAAAATTTCCAATTCCGGATCCATACCATCAGCGAAAACGGGATAACTCCCGCCAATCAAAGTCATCAACATAAGGCCAAAAACAAATGCTTTTTTCATCTTAATTCTCCTTTAAAGAAAAGAATAAAATGTTTTGCTCAAGTTGTCAAGAATAAGCCTTTTTTATCATTTATATTCACAAAAACCCTCTTTTTTTCGAGAAGCGATAAAACAAATCAAATTTCAAAAAGAAAACGCCGGTTTTATCCGGCATTTTTATATGTTTAAAATGATACCCCCTTTCGTGAACAGGGGGCATTTCATATAAGGCGGTGTGTCGTTATTAATATTTATCCGACTTTTTCAATTGCTTTTTTAAGGCGCGCCACAGTTTCTTCTTGCCCAAGCAAATAAGCAGCTTCCGTTGCCCCGCCGGCGGTGAATTGTTTGCCGGTTAAGGCGGTGCGGATCGGCCACAAAACCTGACCGTTTTTAAGGCCCATTTTTTCCGGCAAAGTCATCAAGGCTTCATGCATGGCTTCCAAGCTTTCAAATGCTTTTTGATCTTGCAACAAATCAAGAGCAACCGGCAAAACCTTTCTTGTAATGTCAAGGTCGGTTTTCATCTTTTTATGACAATACATTTCTAATGAATAATCCGGCATTTCATCAAAGAAATCAACCAAATCAATGATTTCGGATAACACGTTGACACGTGGTTGCAACACTTTGGACAAGGTCAGCAAATCCAAGTTGCGTTTGATGGCTTTTTCATAATACGGCAAGGCTTTTTCATGAAATTCTTCTGTTGACATATTGCGGATATAAACCCCGTTAATCCATTTGAGTTTTTCAATGTCAAAAATAGCCGGTGCTTTGTTAATGCCTTGAATGTTGAAGTTTTTGATAAGGTCATCCATTGAAAAAATTTCTTGTTCCGTTTTCGGGTTCCATCCCAAAAGTGCGATATAATTGACAATGGCTTCTGTTAAATATCCTTTGGCTTTTAAATCTTGGAAAGAAGCATCGCCATTGCGTTTGCTGAGCTTATTATGTGCATCTTTCATAATCGGCGGTAAATGGATATATGTCGGAATGTTCCACCCGAATGCTTCATACATTAAATTATATTTCGGTGTGGAAGAAAGATATTCATTCCCGCGGATAACGTGTGTGATGTTCATCAAATGATCATCAATCACGTTGGCGAAGTTATAGGTCGGGTATCCGTCTGATTTCAACAAAATCCCTTCATCAAGAGTTTTGTTTTCAACCGTGATGCGCCCATAAACCTCGTCAATAAACGTTGTTTTTTTGAACGGATCGATTGTTTGACGAACGGTATATTTTTCGCCTTTAGCAATGCGTTCTTTGGCTTCTTCAAGGCTCATATGTTTGCAAGGATCATCAAATTTGAAAGCTTTGCCCGCTTTTTCGGCAGCTTGTTTTTTTTCTTCCAACTCTTCGGCGGAACAAAAACAATAATGCGCCCCTTTCAGTTCAACCAATTTATCGGCATATTCTTTATAAAGAGGCAACCGTTCGGATTGAATATAAGGACCGAAATCCCCCGGTTTATCCGGACCTTCGTCATGAATCAAACCGACATCTTTGAGCGTTTCATAAACAACGTCCACCGCGCCTTCAACAAAGCGTTCCTGATCGGTATCTTCAATCCTTAAAATGAATGAACCGCCGGCATTTTTGGCGATGAGGTATTCATAAAGAGCTGTTCTTAAATTTCCGATGTGCATATAACCGGTTGGACTTGGTGCAAAACGACTTCTGATTGTCATGAGAATATTCCTTTCAACTTCAA
>JAZNVO010000208.1:0-1912 GCA_045592885.1 Alphaproteobacteria bacterium | reverse complement strand
AACAGATAAAAAAAGCTCTCCTTTAAGAGAAGGAGAGCTTTTTGGTTCCGGTTAGGAATTAATTTTTGTTAATTAAGAAGATTTCAACACGACGATTTTGTTCTCTTCCTTGAGCGGTTGCATTTGAAGCAATCGGGTTTTGAGGGCCAAGGCCGTCTGTGATGATTCTGTCAGCTGAAACGCCTTGTAATCTCAAGTAATTTGAAACGGCGTTGGCTCTGCGCAAGGAAAGAGTGTTATTATAAGCGGTTGAGCCTGTGTTATCCGTGTAACCCACGATTTGAACCATTGTTTTGTTATATTCTTTGATAACTTTTGCAATGGAGTTAAGGGTAGGGGCAAAGCCAGATTGAATGGTGGCTTCGTTTGTTCCGAATGTAATGTTCCCCGGCATAATAAGTTGAACTTGGCCGTTTTGTGAAATAACTTGAACACCTGTTCCAACTAATTCTTGACGCAATTTTTTGGCTTGGGCATCCATATAAGCGCCTGTTCCAACGCCAACCAATGCACCGGCACCGGCTCCGATAAGGGCGCCTTTTTTACCGCCGACCAAGGCGCCGATACCGGCACCGGCCGCTGTGCCGATTCCTGTTCCCCATGCGGTTTTTGAAACTTGACTTTCGCCGGTGTATGGATTGGTGGCGCAAGCTGACAAAAACGATGCTAAAATAACTGATAAAGTTGCTTTTTTAATGTTCATTTTCTTTTCCTTTCTAAAAAAATATATTTATAAATTTTTTTTGAGTTGTTCTCGATATTGATCCAAAGAAATCAATATCGGTTTTTTGTTTTTTTGTTTTTTTGTAGCCGTATGCCAAAATGTCCATCCGTTACAAGAAAGAACACCTTGTAAGGCGGCCGCAACCTGATGAATGGAGCCGTGATGTTTGCCCGAATGAATGGTTCCGTCGGCTCTGACAATAGCGGAAAACTTTTGTTTGATATCAAAAATCTTTTGCCCTGGTTTTATAAGGCCTTGCTCAATCAAAGATCCAAATGGTATTTTGGGCTCCGCTTTTTTAGGTTGAATGGTGTCAAAAATATTTGCCTCTTTTGACGGTTTGATGGCGGATAATCGTTTTTTTGCATATTTTATATAGGTTTCATCTTTCTCAATGCCAATATATTTTCGGCCGAGTTTTTTTGCAACGGCGCCGGTTGTTCCCGTTCCGAAAAATGGATCTAAAACAATATCTCCTTGGTTTGTTGAGGCCAATAATATGCGATATAACAAGCATTCCGGTTTTTGAGTGGTATGAACTTTTTTGCCCGATTCATTTTTAAGCCGTTCAGGACCGTTACAAATCGGCAAAAGCCAATCAGAGCGCATCTGAATATCATCATTAAAAGCTTTCATGCTTTCATAATTAAAGGTATATTTTGATTTTTCCGATTTGGCGCACCAAAGAAGCGTTTCATGCGCATTGGCAAACCGAGTTCCCTTAAAATTCGGCATTGGGTTTGTTTTGACCCAAACAATATCGTTTAAAATCCAAAATTTCAAATTTTGTAAGTGATAGCCGACTCTATAAATATTGTGATAAGACCCGATAACCCAAATGGAGCCGTTTTCTTTTAAAATACGTTTTGCTTCTTTAAGCCAACTTAAAGAGAATTGGTCATATGCTTCAAAACTGTCAAATTTGTCCCAAGCATCGGTTACGGCATCCACGTGTGTGGCATCCGGTCGAAGAAGATTACTTCCCAATTGCATATAATACGGGGGATCTGCAAAGATAACATCCACGGAATTATCCGGCATTTTTCTCATAACTTCAATACAATCGCCTTTAATAATCGTGTTTGTTCGCATCCTTTTTTCTCCTGAACAAGTTTAATGTTATCATAATAATAAATAAAAAGTAAGTAAAATCTTAACAAGATTAAAAAAAAGAAACTTTTTTTCATA
>JAZNVO010000207.1:0-2569 GCA_045592885.1 Alphaproteobacteria bacterium | reverse complement strand
AGGGTAAATATTCCTTTATGACGAACGACACGGAGGCCTTGCAAGAATCCTTGGGCGCCACGAAAGAAGAAGTAAGCGTTGCTGAAGCTATGACGCAAGGAACAGCCAGCCATGAAACGTTTGCAAGAATGCAAAGCGAAGTGTTAGTGGCGTTGCAATCTCTTGACACGCAAACAGTTGAAAAAGCCAAAAAAGCCTTGAAAGCTGTTGGGTCAAAAGAACAACCGATTGAACAATCGGTGGCCAGCGAACACTTGGTTGCCTTACAAAATGTGGTTCAAGCGGAGTTGCATGGCTCAACCGTTGGTCATTCAGGTGGCGAAGAAGACCCGCGCGCAAAAGTCTATATCAAAGGGCTTTATGATCGCACAAAATCAAGCATGGGTGAGGGATTCCGCGCCAGAAGTAAAGGTGCCGTCCTTGGCGTTCAAAGTGAAGTGACCGAAGACTTAACCTTGGGCGTTGGGTATGCGACCAGTCAAACAACGGCAAAAGAAGATTTGCGCCGAACGGAAGTTGACACGAACACCGGCTTTATCTCAGCGCACTATCAAGCAAACGCTTGGTGGGTGAGCGGTCTTGCAACGTTCTCAAGGGGCGAATACGAGGAAGAAAAACAAATCCTCTCAAGTATGGGCAAAGCCAGTTATGACGTTGACTCTTGGGGTGCTCAAGTGATGACCGGTTACGATATCAAGCTTGAAAACGTTATCATCACGCCGGAAGTTGGTATGCGTTACTTGTCCGTCAAACAAGAGGGCTATACCGATACTTTGGGGACAACGGTTTCCGGAACTCAAAGCGATTACTTGACAGCTTTAGTCGGCGTTAAAGGCACTTGGGATATGGGCGCTATTCGCCCAACCGCCGGCGTCACCGTTGGATATGATATTATCTCTGATGATGTCAGTGCCCTTAACACCCTTGCCAATGGCGCCAGTTACACCGTCAACGGTGAAGCGCTTGACCGCTTAAGCACCACTGTCACAACCGGTATCGAGGCCGACCTTGGCGAAAGAACGACTCTTAAGTTAGAGTATAGTGGAACCTATCGAAAAGAATACACAGATCATAGCGGAATGCTCAAGTTAGAAATGCGGTTCTAAACAGTATCTGGGGGCGCTTCTCAACACTCATGTACCCGTTCTCTTTGTACACTACGTGTTGTGAATCGCCTCTCAGCTATCTGTTTATATCCCGCATTTTGGAAGTTCGTTTTTAAAAAAATGGTGAAAAAGAACATTCTAGCTTCCTATTAAAAGCTTTGAATCTGCTAAAATAAACAAAAGAAAGCTTTTAATGGGGGGCTAGTCTTGATTTTAGCTACTTAAAATGACCGTTTTTAAAAAGTTTTTTCGCCACTAACTTATTTGTTCTACGAACTTAAGCAGTTAAATTTTAAAAAAATATTTTAATATCAATCCAATCAAAAACGAAATTAAAGTAACGATTAAACTGATGCTTGCCATTTCAATAAATCTTTTGAGGGTTGATTCAGATTTAATAATAGAGATATAGGCGCTCAAAATAAATATTAAAAAAACAGCAACGCCAATCATGAAAAAGAGCGCATAAAGAAACATATTTTTAGGGAGTAAAAGATAGGGGAGTGTCAGGCAAATAACGGTGATCAAATAGGCTATGCCGGTATAAAAAGAAGCGATAAGGGCTTTTTTATTCCCGTTGGCCTTTTCCGCTAAATAATTAGATGATGCCATAGAAAGAGTGGCGGCTATACCGGTTATAATACCACTTAGGGCGATAAGTTTTGTGTTCATCAAAACAAAAGTAAGCCCTGATAGGGTGCCGGTCAGTTCAACAAGAGCATCACTCAACCCCAAAACCATAGCGCCGATATAGTTGAGTCGTTCTTCTTTCAGCATATTTATCAATTCTTTTTCATGAGCCTCTTCTTGAGAAATAATATAGCTGACTTCGGGGTATTTTTCCTTAATTTCCCTTAATATTTGAATATTTTTATATTCTTTTGTTTCAATTAATTTAATAAGGAAGGTGTAGCCAAATAAGTAACTGAGAAATAAACAAAAAAAGAGTTTATATAAATTTGGTTTCGGCTCAATGCCGGTGTAATGTTTCCAAATATAAGAATGGGCAATTTCTTCTTTTGCGATACGTAATAATATTTTTTTATTTTGTTTATCTTTTATTCGTTTGGCAATCTTAAAATAAAGAAAAGCGCTGGTTATTTCGCTTGTTTGAAAAGATGTTAACAGTTTTAATTCTTTCGGTAACAGATTTTGCGTCATATCTTATCTCCTTATTTATAATTTGATTATGAAGAAGATATAATTTCAAGATTATTTTTTTTTATTTGTTTAAAATATTCTTGATTTTTCATATAATTATATGCTATTCTTCTTTTAAATTATAAAGAATGTTAAATATCAAATGACAGAAAATACGGGACTTGTTATTCAGGATGTCACAGTACATGTGGAAAGCATCCGTGCCCAGGGTGTTAAATAAATAGGAGGGTTGACTTTTGATTCGCGAAATTAATAAGGACCTGATGCAATGCCTGTTTATTTCCGCAGCACACCATCTCGAT
>JAZNVO010000206.1:0-12430 GCA_045592885.1 Alphaproteobacteria bacterium | reverse complement strand
TTTGTTAAAACTTTATCATTTTTTATCGGTGAAACAGACACTTCTTTATCATTGAATCTGACAAAAAATGACTCTTTTTCTTCAGCCTCTTTACCGTTTGAAATAATATTTCCTTTTTTATCTAGTGCCAGAGAAAATCCGCGTTCCAAAACAGATGTATAGGAATAAGATTTTAAAAGTTTTGATAAAAAATCAAGTTTATTTTCTTGTGATGAATAATATGTTTTGATACTGTTTGAAAGACGTTCTGTTTTATCATCTAATTTTTCAAAAAAAAGATTGATGAGTTCATTTAATCTGGGCATTGATTTTGAAAGCGCAGATAAAGCTAATTGTTTTTCAGATACAAAACGTAATAATGCATCTAAATTTCTGTTTTTTAAAGAATCAAGTGTTAAAATAAGTTCCGTTCGGACAGGAACGGCTTTTTCAGCAGCGCCTGTTGGAGTTGGTGCTCTTAAATCAGCGACATAATCAATTAAAGTTGTATCTGTTTCGTGACCGACAGCGGAAATAATTGGGATTGAAGAATTTGCGACAGCTCTTACAACAATTTCTTCATTAAAACACCACAAATCTTCAAAACTGCCTCCTCCTCTGGCAACAATCAAAACATCCGGTCTATGTAGTTTTTTTCCATCATTAAATTCAATTCCTTCAATCGGAATCTTATTAAACCCATCGATGGCGCAAGCAATTTGTTCTGCTGCTCCATCCCCTTGAACTAAAACTGGCCACAAAAAAACAGATCGTGGAAATCTTTCATTCAATCTATGCATAATATCGCGGATAACTGCCCCGCTTGGGCTTGTTACAACCCCAATTGATTGAGGTAGATATGGAATTTTTTTCTTTTTTGATTCATCAAACAACCCTTCTTTTTCAAGTTTTTCTTTGCGTTCAGCTAATAACTTTAATAAAGCACCGATACCGGCCGGTTCTGCTTTTTCAACAATCATTTGATAATTTGATCTACCAGGGTATGTGGATAATTTTCCGGTGCAAATAATTTCAAGCCCATCTTCAAGGGCTGCTAAGGTTGTTTTATCTCTGCCACGCCAACAAACGGCAGATAAAACCGAATCAGCATCTTTTAGTGAAAAATAAACATGGCCTGATGCTGCTTTTTTTACACCAATTACTTCTCCTTTAACACGGATGTTGTTAAAAACCTGTTCAACACAGCTTTTAAGAGAAAGAGAAATTTGTGTGACGGTTAAAATAGGATTTTGTTCTGTTTCTAGCATATTATTTTCTTTTTTGTTTAAAAAATTGAGTTAAAATTTGACTGTTTTTTTCTTCATCGAACCCTCCTTTAAAAAAAGGTTTATGATGAGTTTGTGAATGTGAAAAAACTTGAGCCCCTTGACAAAGCCCCCCTGTTTTTTGATCAAAAGCTCCAAAAAAAACAGCATCTAATCTTGCCCAAGAAATAGCTCCCGCACACATTGCGCAAGGTTCCAAGGTGACAAAAAGAGAATATCCGTTTAATCTCTTAACTTTTAATTTTTTGCAGGCTTTTTCAATGGCCAAAATTTCAGCATGAGCCAACGGATTTTTCTTTTTTTCCGTTTTGTTGTATGCATATGAGATAATCTCTTTTGTTGTTGAATGATATATAATGGCTGCAACAGGAACTTCATCTTTTTTTGCTGCTTGTTGTGCTAATTGAAAAGCTCTTTTTAAAATCGTTTCATTTGGGGTCATTTTTTGCTTTCATCTTTTTATTTTTTCATATAATATACCAAATATGATGAAAAAGAAAGAAAGAATTGCAAAAATTATAGCCGGAGCTGGGTTATGTTCAAGGCGAACGGCTGAAGAGTGGATTTTAAACGGACGGGTTAAGGTTAATGGTGTTGTTTTAGAAACGCCGGCATTTACTGTTTCTTCAGATGATAAAATTTTGGTGGATGGGAAACCTGTTGGTGAAAAACAAGAACGACGGTTATGGTGTTATCATAAACCGGTTGGATTGGTGACAACCCATAAAGATCCGCAAGGAAGAAAAACAGTTTTTGACTCTTTACCGAAATATTTACCGCGTGTCATTTCTGTCGGGCGTTTGGATTTAAATTCTGAAGGGCTTTTATTGCTTACAACAGATGGTGAGTTGGCTCGCGAATTGGAACATCCTTCAAAGGGATGGAAACGTCGATATCGGGTTAGAATTCATGGTGTTTTAACACCGGAAATTCAAAAACGTTTAATAAAAGGTGTTACAATTCAAGGGGTTAAATATGCTCCTTGTGAAGCGATCAGTGAACAGGTTAAAGGTTCAAACAGTTGGATTTCAATAACTTTAACCGAAGGAAAAAACAGAGAAATTAGAAAATTAATGGCTTTTTTTGGATTAGATGTAACTCGTTTAATCAGGATTTCTTATGGCCCGTTTCAACTTGGTAATTTAGCTAAAGGGGATGTAAGAGAAGTTTCAAAAAAAGCAATGAAAGAGTTATTATGAGAGTTATATCGGGCCTTTTTCGGGGGAAAAAATTGCTTGCAGCGGATGAAAGTATCACACGTCCGACATCTGATAGAGCGAAAGAAGGTTTATTCAATATTTTGAATCACCACCTCTTAACTTTGAATAAATCTTGGTCCGATATATGTTTTTTGGATGTTTTTGCCGGATCTGGCTCAATGGGAATTGAAGCTTATTCACGTGGCGCTAAAAGAGTTTTTTTGTTTGAAAATAATAAACAAGCCATAAATTGTATTCGGCAAAATATCCGAAATATGCCAGAAATTACTCTTATTTCAAAAGACGCGTGTTCTCCGATAACTGCAACTTATTCAGCGGATATTATTTTTTTTGATCCTCCATATGGAAAAGGATTGTGGCAAAAATCATTGATAGAATTTCAAAAAGAGGGATGGATAGAAAAAGATACCTTGATTGTCATTGAAACGGATAAGTTGATTAAAGAGGATATTCCTACCGGATTTGAACTTTCAAGAAGTCAATCATATGGCAGAAATCTTTTTTTATTTTTAAAAATTGAATGAGATGATTAAAGAAGATTTAAATGATTTAAAAAAATTTTTGAAATCAAAATGGGTTGTTGCCTTTTTTTTGATGATGGGTTCTTTTTGTTACGATGTTATTTTATTTGCCAGAAACGGTGCTTTTTTTAATACATTTTTATATTCTTTAATTTTATGCCTTTATTACATTGGTTGGTTTTTTTCTCTTCATTTTGGAAGAGTTTTTACCGCATTAATGTTGTTTTTGAATTTTTTTGTTTTTTGTGTTTTAAATGAATATTATCAGTTTCATTCGTTACCTCTTAAATTTCCGGTTATTTTAAGTATGTGGCAAGATGGATTAGAAGCTGGTTGGAAAAACAGATATTGGTTTTTTGACACTGTTTTTTTTGGGTGTTTAAGTGTTTTCATATTACAAGTTTTTGTTGTTTTAAAAACATATTTTTTTCACTTCAAAAAAATGCTTGTTTTTTTTGCAATAACAATTGTTTCTTTTGTTTTTTTTCTGACCTATGCCGTTAAACCGATTGAAGGGGTGATGCAACTTGAAAATTCAAAGTTGTTTTTGTCTTATCATCAAGGATTGTTATATAAAATTACCTGGATAAAAGATATTTTCTCTAAAGAAAATAATAAGCTGAATGAGATGATTTTAAAAGGGAATAAAGATATTCGTCAAAACGCAAAAAAAGATGATATATTTTTACCCTTTTTTCCAAAACATATTTACTTAATTCAAGCGGAAAGTTTGACAACAACAGCTTTGCAAAATATGCCGTTTTTAACAAGTTTGGAAGAAATGAATAATTCATTTTTTTATGAAGATAAAAATCACAATCATTGTATTGGTAGCGGAAACACGGATTTTATGATGATGAGTGGTTTTCAGCTTGATTGTGAAAATATCACTACAATGGTTTATTATGCCTATCCGGAAACGATTTATGAACAAATTGAACCCCTTTCAAAAGTTCTTCAAAAAAAAGGATATAAAACCATTTTTGCGCATAGTTATGATGCTCAAATGTATCAACGCAAAAAACATTATAAAGCGATGGGGTTTGATAAGGTTTTGTTTCAAGAAAATTTTGATCCAACCTTAAAACGAGGTGATTGGGGATTGGGAGATTTTACCTTTTTAAAAGAAATTTCAAAAAATTTAGATAAAGAAAATGCTTTTTATTTTATTATAACTTCCGGTATGCATCCTCCTTATGAGGTGTTTGATGTTGAAGATATAAGTGAAAAAAATCAAATTTATTCACCTGTTTCAAAATATTTAAATGCAGCTTTAGGTTTAGATTTTGGGATAAAAGAGTTGTATTTTAATGCACCGGATGATAGTTTATTTCTTATTTATGGAGATCATAATGTGCCGAATTTGAAGGCGTATGATACCCCGTTTATTTTATTATATAAAGGAGAAAAACTTTTAAAACTGAATAAAGAAAAACAAACCGGGTTTAAAGAAACGATTCGTTTTGTGAATTCTTTATTTGAATGAAAGGAGTTAAGATGAAACAAAACTTATCAAAAATGTCAAATGCCGTTCGTTTTTTATCTGTTGATATGATTGAAAAGGCAAAATCGGGACATCCAGGAATGCCTTTAGGAATGGCAGATGTTGCAACTGTTTTATGGACAAAGTTTTTAAAAATTGATCCTTCAAATCCCTTGTGGATAAACAGAGATAGGTTTGTTTTGTCTAATGGACACGGATCGGCACTTCTTTATAGTTTGATGTATTTATCCGGTTTTGAGGATGTTTCTTTGGATGATATCAAAAATTTCAGACAGTTAGGTAGTAGAACAGCTGGTCACCCTGAAAAACATTTGATTAGGGGTATTGATTTTTCAACCGGTCCGTTGGGACAAGGGATTGCTGGAGCTGTTGGTATGGCTCTTTCAGAACGTTTGTTGAATGCTAGATTTGGAGATGAATTAATCAATCATAAAACATATGTTTTTGTCGGTGATGGTTGTTTAATGGAGGGAATTAGTGAAGAAGCAATTGCTTTGGCCGGTCATTGGAATTTGAAAAATTTGATTGTTCTTTGGGATGATAACTCAATTACCATTGATGGTGGAACTGATATATCTTCTTCAACGGATATGAAAAAACGTTTTGAAGCAAATGGGTGGCGTATTTTTGTTTGTGACGGTCATCATTTTGAATCAATTGAAGCAGCTTTAAAAGGTGCTCTTGTTTCAGATAAGCCTGTATTAATTGATTGCAAAACAACGATTGGTTATGGAGCACCAACAAAAGGGGGAACTCCTTCTTGTCATGGATCTCCTTTAGGGGAAGAAGAAATTAATGCATTACGCAAAAATTTGAATTGGGATAAGGAACCTTTTGATGTTCCTGAAGAGGTTTTATCTGATTGGCGAAAGGTTTTTGATTCATCTAAAAAAGAATTTTTAGATTGGAAAGAAAGATTTAATAATCATCCCCAAAAAGAAGAGTTTTTATCTTTGACTAATAAACAAATATCATCCACATTGAAAGAAAATTTATCTCTTTTTAAACAAAAAGAAATTAAAGATAATCAATTTTTTGCAACAAGAAAGTCCTCTCAAAAAGTTTTGGATATATTATTAAAAGAGTGTTCATTTTTACTTTCTGGATCTGCTGATTTAGCTGGGGCTTGTTATACAAAGCCCTCATCCGCAACCCCTATTCAAAAGGAGGATTTCAAAGGTAATTATATCCATTATGGGATCAGAGAACATGCTATGGGAGCTATTATGAATGGTATTGCTTCTTATGGGGCGTTTTTACCGCTTTCCAGCACATTTTTATCTTTTGTTGATTATATGAAACCTGCGATTCGGTTGGCGGCATTGATGCAAGAACAAGAAATTTATGTTTTGACTCACGATTCTTTAGGTGTTGGCGAAGATGGACCAACTCATCAACCGATTGAACAATTGCCAATGTTGCGGGCAACCCCAAATGTGACGGTATTTCGACCGGCTGATAGTGTTGAAACAGCTGAATGTTATGAGTTGGCACTCCAAAGTGAAAAATCACCTTGCGCCATTGTTTGTTCAAGACAAGAATTACCTGTTTTAAGAAAAGATTCAAAAATGAATCTGTCTGCTTTGGGGGCTTATGTTATAAGTGATGTAACCGGTAATAGAGATCTCACGTTGATTGCAACCGGATCGGAAGTTTCTTTGGCTGTTGAAGCAAAAAAACGGTTATTAGAACAAGGAATTAATGTTGCAGTGGTTTCAATGCCAAGCAGGGAGCTGTTTGAAAAACAATCCATTGAGTATCAAATGTTTATTTTAGGTAATGCACCTCGGTTGATTATTGAAGCGGCATCCTCTTTCGGATGGGATAGATTTATTGGTGAAACAGGAGCTATTTTGTCTGTTGACACATTTGGGGCTTCCGGAAATGGAAAGAAAGTTTTGGAAAAATTCGGATTTAGTGTGGAAAATATTGAAAATATCGCAAAAGAGCTTATCTCATTAAAAGATTGAAAAAGTCTTTTAATGAGGGAAATATGAATTTAAAAAAACGGTCCAAATTTTGGGTTGATCAAGGGTTAATTACAAAAGAACAACAAATGCATATTTTAAAACACGAGGATAAACGGTTTTTACCGTTTGTCCTTTTGAGTTTTTTATGGATAGGTGTGTTTTGTTTTTGTTTGGGAGTGGGATCTTTTTTTTCACTTTATTGGCATGAAGTACCTAATATTTTGAAAATTATTACATTTGTTTTGTTAAGTGTTTTATTGTTCGGTATTGGATTTAAAGCTGCTCAAAAAAGAAAAAAATTTTTGCTTGAAACTGTTTTATTCATTTCTTTTTTTATGATTGGTGGTGGAGTCGGTATTTTTTCGCAGATTTTTAATTTACCGATAACACATACAACAGGTCTTCTTTTTTGGGCAATTCTATCTTTTATTTTGGCATTTTTAAGTAAAAAAGAATTTTTATTTTTACTTTGGATACCTTTGTTTTTCGGTGGAATTATTGGGTCTTTAAGATTGGAGCTTTTGCTTCTTTTTTTTGAACAATCCCCTTTGTTTTCAACTCTTTTAGTAGAAGGGTGTTTGTTTCTTATAATTTTATTGTGCAAAAATTTTAATAATCATTTTGTACAAGCTGGATATAAATGGAGTGTTGTTCTTTATTTCGTTTTTTTATTTTTGGCTTTAAGAGAGTTTTCATCCGTTATTGAATCATTAATTATCTTTTTGTTTTTTACACTTCTTTTATTTGCTGTTTCGATTATGGAAAAACGTATTGCTTTATTTAACATAACTTGCTTGTTCTTTGTATTACGATTGTTTTATTTATATTTTGAATTATTTGAAAATAAAGAGTTAACGGCCGTTTTATTTTTGACAATTGGAGGTGTAATTTTGTTGTTTGGTATTTCTTGGGTCTATGTTGAAAAGAAAATTAGCGGGAAAACATCCGGAGTTTTGTTAAGATGAGAAAAAAATATTGATTTTTTCAACATTTCTTTGTATAAAACAGAGCAGAAATTATCATTTTTAACAAGACATACTGAAAGGATAAAAAAATGGCTTTAGTTTCTTTAAGACAATTGTTGGATCATGCTGCTGAATACGGATATGGTATTCCAGCATTCAATGTGAACAATATGGAGCAGGTTTTGGCTATTTTAGCTGCTGCTCAAAAAACAAATTCTCCGGTGATTATTCAAGCCAGTAAAGGGGCTAGAGCTTATGCAAATGATGCTGTTTTGAAGCATTTAATGATGGCAGGTGTTGAAATGTATCCGGATTTGCCAATTTGTGTTCACCAAGATCATGGTTCAAGCCCGGAAGTTTGTTATTCTGCAATGATGAATGGTTTTACATCTGTGATGATGGATGGTTCTTTGACATTGGATGGTCAACCGGCTTCTCATGACTATAATGCAAAAGTGACAGGTGAAGTTACTTCTGTTGCGCATCCTGTCGGGGTTTCTGTTGAAGGTGAATTAGGGTGTATCGGTTCTCTTGAAACAGGTAAAGGTGAAAAAGAAGACGGGCATGGATTTGATGGTGAAATTGATAAATCAAAATTGTTAACAGATCCGGATGATGCTGTTCGTTTTGTTGAAGAAACAAAAGTCGATGCTTTGGCTGTTGCAATCGGAACATCGCATGGTGCTTATAAATTCACACGCAAACCGGATGGCGCAATTTTATCGATTGATACAATCAAAAAAATTCATGAAAAGTTACCATATACACACTTGGTTATGCATGGTTCTTCTTCAGTTCCGCAAGATTTACAAGACATTATCAATGCATATGGTGGTCAAATGCCTCAAACATATGGTGTTCCTGTCGAAGAAATTCAAGAAGCCATCAAACATGGTGTTCGCAAAGTTAATGTTGACACTGATTTAAGAATGGCTATGACAGGTGCAATTCGTAAATTATACACAGAAAAACCAGCTGAATTTGACCCGCGTAAATATTTGAAACCGGCATTGGATGCTATGCAAAAAGTTTGTGAAGAACGTTATGTTCAATTTGGAGCAGCAGGACATGCTTCACAGATTAAACCAATTTCATTGGCAGATATGGCAAAACGCTATAAATCCGGTGAGTTGGATCCGAAAATTGTGAAATAAAAAATCCAACAGGGAAGAGGTTCATCCCCTTCCCTTTTATTTTTTTTGAGGGAAAAATGGTTCTTGTTGCACCCAGCATTTTATCGGCAAATTTTGCACGTTTGGGAAATGAAATTAAAGCACTTGATGAAGGAGGTGCTGATTTAATCCATATTGATGTGATGGATGGGGTTTTTGTCCCAAATTTAACATTCGGAGTACCGATAGTTAAATCAATTCGACCTTTTTCAAAAAAGCCGTTTGATGTGCATTTGATGGTTGAAAAACCCTCTCTTTTAATTAAAGATTTTGCTGATGCAGGTGCGGATTTGATTACAATTCATTTGGAATGTAAAGAAGAAGTACCATATTTGATTTCTTTAATTAAAAAAGAAAAGAAAAAGGTTGGCATTTCAATAAAACCAAATACAAAAGTTTCTGATGTTTTGCCCTATATTCCAGATATTGATTTGATTTTAGTGATGTCTGTTGAGCCTGGGTTTGGCGGACAACAATTTCAAGAAAAAGCGATTAAAAAGATTGCTGATTTAAAAGAGTTAATTGGAAATAAAAAAGTTTTGATTTCTGTTGATGGTGGAATCAATGATATCACTGCCCCTGCTTGTATTTATGCCGGAGCTGATATTTTGGTTGCCGGAAGTTATATTTTGAAAAGCAAACCCTATAAAAAAGCAATTGAAAAACTGAAGGGACAATGAATGACGAAGATTATGATTGTTGAGGATGAAACCGCTTTGGTAACCCTCTTAAAATACAATCTTGAAAAACAAGGATATGAAACAATCACGGTAATGGATGGTAAGGATGTTTTATCCACTGCTTTGACGGAAAAACCGGATTTGGTTTTGCTTGATTGGATGTTGCCGAATGTACAAGGCATTGATATTTGTCGAGAAATGCGACGGACATATGAACTCAGAAATATCCCGATTATTATGCTAACTGCCAGAGGAGAAGAATCAGATAAGGTTCGTGGTCTTTCTTTTGGGGCGGATGATTATATGACAAAGCCTTATTCCATTCCTGAATTGATGGCACGAATCGGTGCTCTTTTGAGACGGGTTCAACCGGAAACAGCACAAGAAAATCTTTCTTATGAAGATTTGACGATGGATTTTGCTAAAAGACGGGTTATGCGAGGAGATAGAGCTGTTCATTTAGGGCCAACAGAATTCAGATTACTTCAATATTTAATGGAAAAACCCGGGGTTGTTTTGTCTCGCGAATCGCTTTTAAAACTTGTTTGGGGAGGTTCTATACATGTAGAGCTTCGAACAGTTGATGTTCATATCAGACGTTTAAGAAGAGCTTTAAATGAGGGGGGAGAACAAGATATTATTAGAACAGTTCGTTCTGCCGGATATGCTCTTGATTATTCTGCAACAGAAGATGAAGAATAAAAAAAGCCCCATCAGGGCTTTTTTTATGGCGGAGAGGAAGGGATTCGAACCCCCGATACTGTAAACCAGTATACATGATTTCGAGTCACGCGCATTCAACCAGCTCTGCCACCTCTCCATATTACGGACTGCAGATGTTGCCATCCCTATCCTAAAAAAACTCTCAATCATGTATTTTTGCTAACGCAAACACATGATTTGTCCTCGAACCAGCCTCGATAATATCGTTTTTATATCTTTTTTTTATAAAAAAATCAAGAAGAAAAGGAATTTGTTTGTTTGTTTTTTAGATTTTCCACCTTTTTTGTCATCTTCTTTTCTGTTTTTTTTGCATTATTTTTCTTTATAAAGGAGATTAATATGAAAAAGAAAAATAACAAAAATTCAGCAAGCGAGATTTCAAAATTAAAAAAAGATAAATCCTTTTTGTTATCTAGAGAAATAATGTTGAACAATTTGATTGCAGAATTATTGTTTTTGCGTTTTCAATCAGAAGCATTTAACAAAGCTCAAAAACTTTTTCTTTTTCAAACAATTCATGAGTTGAAAACACCTTTAAATGCTATTTGTGGATTTTCTCGTTTGTTAGAAAAAGAGGAATTTGATGCTTTAAAAAATAAAAAACATCAAGAATATGTTTCCTATATTTCCTCAAGTGCTCAAATGCTTTTGTTATTACTAGATAATATGATAAATTTTTATAAATTTGAGAAAAATGAAGTTGTCTTAAATGAAGAAGAAGTTGATTTATCGGATCTTTTAAAAGAATCGATAGTGTTGATTCAAACTGCAACAGAGTTTAAAAATAAAAAAATATATTTTCAACCGATAAAAAATGTTTTTTTAAAAGGAGATAAACGTATTTTAAAACAAATTTTTTTGAATATCTTATTGAATTCTCTTAAATTCACGTTAAATGACGGAAAAATTAATATCTCTCTTCAAAAGTTATCCACAGGTATTCGTTTAATTTTCAAAGATAATGGTGTAGGGATTAAAAAAGAAAAATTGAAACATTTGTTTGATCCTTTTTGCTCTATTTCCCCTTCTTTTAATAAAATACCACAAGGGATGGGTTTAGGACTTGTATTAGTTAAAAAAATGGTTATACTACATCAAGGAAGGGTGATTGTTAAAAGCCGTTTGAATAAAGGAACGGTTTTAATGATTGATTTCCCAAAAGATCGCCTTATTTTTACGAGGAAAAAGTGATGAAATTTTTTAAAGTTTTTCTTTTTATCGGAGCCATATTGTGTTTTTCTATGCCCTCTTATGCCACAAAAAAAGTTGGATATATTGAAGGGGAAGAAGTTAAAAAAGTTCAAATAAAGAAAAAACAAAAAAAGATGTGTGGTGTTAACAGTGAAATTAAAGTTGCCGGTTTTGTCACGAATCCACCGTTTGGATGGGTAACTCAAGAGGATAATCCTCGAACTAAAGGCCAATTTATTTTTGTCAACCATGGATATGGTTATGATCTTTTTAAAACAATGGCAAAAAATTTGAATTATAAAATTAAAAATGTGGGTTATAAATCTTATCAAGATGCTCTTAAAGACTTAAGACGTGGGCGAATTGACGTTGTTGCCGGTGTTTATTTTAGCAAATACAGTTTGGGTGATGGTGTCAATCTGTTGTATCCGAGTTTTATGGATAATCCTGTTGTGCCGATTTTTTTGAAAGGAAAAGAAAAAGATGTTAAATCATTTGCTGATTTAGCTGGTTTAAAAGGGATTGTTCGGCAAGAAGAAATGATTTACCCGATTATTTTTCATCAATTGCCAAAAGGCGTTCAAATGAAGCAAATAGCCGGTTCTAAAAAAGCTTTTCAAATGCTGATGAAGGGGGAAGCTGATTATATGTTGTCTAGTTTATATTCAGCAGAAGCAGAAGCGCGTCGTTTCAAATTATTGGGAAAACTTCATTTTTCAACATATGCTTTAGTAAATCCAACCCTCTTTTTTGCTTTTTCCTCGGTTACAGATTGTCAAAAACTCAAAAATAATTTTGCCAAAGAGTTGCGCCGACTTCAATCGAATAAAGAAGAATATCACAAAAACTTTATTGATTACATTGATCAATGGGGTTTGGACTTTAAAGATGAACCACCATTGGAATATTGATATACGTCAGTATTCGAAATATTGCGTGAAAAAAAGATACTCTGTTGAGATATTTTTATATTTTTTTTAGCTATATAAAAACACAAAAAATGAGTATTTTTGCATATGCTGAAAAATAAAAATCGTAATTTTTCAATGGGTTAAAATTAAAAGAAAAGAAATATAAATCATTAAAAAAGCCTTTTTGTTTCAAAGAGTTATTTGATTTTAATGGGCCAGAAATCTAACGACCGTTAAATTTCTTTGCCGACTTTTAATGCATCAAAAAAAGGGGATGAGTAATGCAAAGGCGGGAAGCAGGGCGGATG
>JAZNVO010000205.1:0-2712 GCA_045592885.1 Alphaproteobacteria bacterium | reverse complement strand
CCGCTTGGCCTCCGACTTAGTTGCACTGGTTGCAACAATTTCACCCTGACCATTAATAACAACGGCTTCTTGTCCATTAGATGTATAAACAACAATTTTTCGATCTTTGTTAAGGGCTACTGTTGGAGATTCAGAAGTCGTTCCACTTGAAATGAGAACAGATGTTCTTCCGGATGGATTGTCTAAAAAGTGGAGTGCGTTTTTAACATATACATTCCCTGCAAATTCAGATCCGTCCGCTGCAACCCAAAAAAGAGGATCGCAACCGCTTTCACCAGCATTCAAAATATCATCACTTTTTGAAGTTCCGTTTTCAATGGAGTTGTGATTTAATTGAAAACAAGTATTTGAGGCGCCGTCATCTCCCTGACCGACGGAAAAATAATTCCATGCATGTAACCTTCTGTTTGCAAAACCGTCTGTTGGCATCAAAATATTTGATTGGTCAAAATCTTCAAACCGAACTGTTGGAACAAAAGTGTCAATACCGGTTGTGGCCAAAAAGTAATGATCTGTGTCTGGAAAAGTTATTCCTGTAAGCTTTTCAGTCGCAAGAGACCAAGCGCCTCCGGTTCCGTTAATGGTATCGGTGCCTTTTCTTAAAATACCACCATCTGCACCGATAAGAGTGGCAATTCTTGCAACGCGTTTCAAACTTAATGCTTGAAGGTTTAAATCGCCTAAATTCGGAATAATAAATCCTTGCAAGGTGCTGCTACCTCTTTTATCGGAGCTTTTAAGTATTTTGAATGTGTAGCCGCCCATTGTTGTTTCAAAACCTGCTGGTAAATAGGATTGAACAGTTGCTAAAACAGGGTCACATACAGTAGCATTGCTACAGGCTCCTTCAAGAATTTCAGAGTGGAAGTTCATGATATAAGAAGAAAATGCTTCTTTCATGATGCGAATTTCGGAAGCAATATTTATATTTTCAATCTCTTCATTTCGGTCAGAAACCTGTTTAAAGAGAAGGGGGCCCATAACTCCTAATAAGGCAACAACGGCAATGATTTCAATAAGGACAGAGCCTTTTTCCTGGTTTTTTAAATTTCTTTTCATGTTTGCCTCCTTGTCATTTTAAAACTTATAACGTTTCCTGTCTGTTTTCAAATTATGATTAATTTCATCTTTGTTAAGTGATCGATTGTATATTTTTATATTATATACATCAGCATTTAAATTACTTTTAGCATCTCGGGTAGAGGCCCCGAGTTGAAGCGTTGTAGAGTCAATCGGTGTTAAAAAATCTCCGTTTGCGAACGTTTCTGTTTTTGCCAAGCTTCCGTTAACGTAAAGATGATGAAATCTGGGGCCGGCCACATATGAGACGGAAACAATTCGTCGAGCACTTGGAACAGTTGCACTTATTTGTCCGAGTATGGTGCTATCATCTTTATGAACTGTTACGGTTAATTGATCATTTTTATGTGTTGCAATCACATAAGGATATCCTCCCTGATTTGTTGAAAAAAGAGCGGTTTCTCCCTGTATGCTGTCACTTGCAATATGTGTATTTAAATTTATGACAAAAGAAATGGTGAATTCACTTTGAATTTTTGTTGTAGCATTGCTGATATCAACGTTTAAATATGTGTCCCCCATGAAAGCTGCCGGCAGTTGGTCATCTGGATGCCATGAGTCTGTTAAGGCTGTTCCGGTGAAAGAAACGGCCGATTGGGAAACAATGTTGACCCAACCGTTTGTTTTTTTATCCACATGCAAAGGGGCTCCGGTTGTGGTACTCCCATTCATTGTGGCATCAAAATGATATATTAATCCTTCCATCACATAAGGGGTGTTGACCGGTGTGATGCAAAAGATTGGTTGTAACTCACTTGCCTCGTCTAAATAAGTTGAAAAAACATCGTATATCGCTTTTGGAATGCGTCTTTTTTGACCGTCAACACCATAAATGTAGGGAATGCTATTTTCTAATCCGATAAAACCACAGTCCGGATCGCCTTTTGTTCGTTTTTTAAGGGCTTTTTCCCACATGATACGATTTCTGGCAATGTTATTGTCCTCTGCTGTTATATCAAGGCGTTGACGATAAAGATTGTGATTGACTGGTGTTTCTGGGAATAAGGCTCCATATGTCAGCACGTATTTAAACGTTTGCTTGTTTGTTTTGCAAGAAGTGATTTTCCCGGTATTAATTAATCCTAAAGTTGGTGTTGCGCTGTCATCATTGGCAATTGTTCCTCTTTTATCAAGCTCATCCAAACAGATGATCCCAGAAGCATAAGAGCCGTCTGTCGGGAAAGTTTTTCTTGAGACCTCATCTGGCATAATTTCGGGCATATACCCTGTTTCAATATCATCAAATTCATCTTTAAAGATATGGATATGAGCCGCATCTCCGATTGGCTCGTCACTTCCGATAATTGTGTTGATGTAGGGGAGGGTAAAGGAGATTTGATCGGCATAATCCCGAGCAAACTGGTGTTGGGCAACAAAACTTGCAACATAAGCTTCTGACACCGGTAGTTCTTCAATACTTTCCCTGTCATTTCGAGGAAACAACATTGCAAGCATCATACCGATAATAAATGTTAAAACCGTTGTCCAAAATATCATTTAGTCCCCCAAATCTTTATTACCCTTATTATTAATTATACCAAATATTTTTTCTTTGGTAAATGTTTTTTTGTCAAAAATGACAATTTTAAAGCCTTTTTTTGGAAAATTTAAATCATTTGTTGACTAACAAAC